>NZ_CAKVVF010000016.1:0-987 GCF_934833455.1 Oscillibacter sp. KLE 1728 | reverse complement strand
CCCCCCCGGGGGGCCGCGCGGGGGGCGCCCGTCCCCTTGCGCGGGCCCCCCCCCCGCCGCCCCCCGGCTCTCTTGTTCGGCAGTCTTCAAACGATGAACCCGCCGTCGGCGGCGAGGATTTGCCCCGTGAGGAAGGATGCCTTGTCGGAGGCCAGAAAGGCAACGGCGTGGGCCACGTCCTCCGGCGTCCCCAGCCGTCCCAGAGGCGTCTGCTCCGCCAGATCCCGCAAGGTCTCCTGTCCCAGGACCTGAACCATGTCGGTGTTGATGACGCCGGGAGCCACGCAGTTGACCCGGATGTGGGAGGGCGCCAGCTCCAGCGCCAGGGACCGGGTCAGCCCCACGAGAGCGGCTTTGGTGCAGGCATACGCCACCTCACAGGAGGCTCCCCGCAGTCCCCAGATGGATGAGATGTTGACGATGCAGCCTGCCTTCTCGTGGAGCATATGGGGCAGCACCGCCTGGATGGTGTTTCGGGCGCCGCCCAGATTCACGCCCAGATAGCGGTTCCACTGGGCGTCCGTGATATCCTGAAACTGGATCTGCCCCGCAATGCCGGCGTTGTTCACCAGCAGGCTCACGGGACCCAGCTCCGCTTCCGCGGTGCGGACCATCGCCTCCACAGCCGCCCGGTCCGCCACATCCGCCTGAACCGCGATGGCATTTCCACCGTGGTTCCGGATTTTTTCCGCCAGTGTCTCCGCCTCCTGCCGGTGCGTCAGGTAATTGATACAGACAGCATGTCCCGCCTCCGCCAGCTCCGCCGCAATCGCTCTCCCGATCCCCCGGGAAGCCCCAGTGACCAATGCCACACGATTCATAGTGATCCTCCTGTCATAGTGCTGTCAGCAGTATAACAAAAAAAACAGGATCGCGCAAGAAAAGTGTTGACAAAAGGTGCGTTTTCGTGTATCCTATATACGTTCCGTTTTGGACGATTAGCTCAGCTGGCTAGAGCACCTGCTTGACGTGCAGGGGGTCACAGGT
>NZ_CAKVVF010000015.1:0-33529 GCF_934833455.1 Oscillibacter sp. KLE 1728 | reverse complement strand
TGCTGACCCCCGACGGCCCGAAGGTCATCGAGTACAACTGCCGCTTCGGCGACCCGGAGACCCAGGTGGTGCTGCCCCTGCTGAAAACAGACCTGCTGACGGTCATGCAGGCGGTGGAAAGCGAGACCCTGGGATCGCTCACCGTGGAGTGGCGGCACGCCTCCGCCGCCTGTGTGATCTTGGCCTCCGGCGGGTATCCAGGGCACTACGAAAAGGGTAAGCCCATCTCTCTGCCTGCGTCGGCACCGGGAAACGTGACCATCTACCACGCCGGGGACAGACTGGACGAGAATGGGCAGCTGGTCACCAGCGGCGGCCGGGTACTGGGCGTCACCGCCACCGGTCCCACTTTGCGGCAGGCTTTGCACGACGCCTACGCCGCCGCCAGGGCGGTGGACTTTGACGGCAAATACCTGCGCCATGACATCGGCCAGCGGGCTCTGGCGGCTCTGGCGGACTGAAACGCATATTTTGATGAGCGCCCAACCGGCGCCGGGAGGTCATACGATGGTAAGACGGATCTATGTGGAAAAGAAGCCGGGGCTCCGGCAGGAGGCCCGGGGCCTGCTGCACGAGCTGCAGACCGTGGTGGGCGTCTCCGCCTTGGAGGACCTGCGCCTGCTGAACCGCTATGACGTGGAGGGCCTGGACGAGGCCGCCTTCCGCCGGGCGGTGGGGACAGTGTTCTCTGAGCCTCAGGTGGACGATACTGCCGCAGCCCTGCCCGCCGGGGACTGCATCGCCTTCGGCGTGGAGCCCCTGCCGGGACAGTTCGACCAGCGGGCGGACTCCGCCGCCCAGTGTATTCAGCTGATGACTCAGGAGGAGCGGCCCACGGTCCGCACCGCCAGGATCTATCTGCTCTTCGGTCCCCTGACGGCGGCGGATGTGGACGCGGTGAAGCGGTATGTCCTCAACCCCGTGGAGTGCCGGGAGGCGTCTTTGGACCTGCCGGAGCGGCTGGCGGCAGAGACCGCCGTCCCGGCAGACGTGGAAACGGTCACGGGCTTCACTGCCCTGGACCGGGCGGGCCTGGATACCCTGCTGGCGCGGCTGGGTCTCGCCATGGACCTGGAGGACCTGTCGTTCCTCCAGGCATACTTCCGGGACACGGAGCGCCGGGACCCCACCCTGACGGAGATCCGGGTGGTGGACACCTACTGGTCCGACCACTGCCGCCACACCACGTTCTCCACCCATCTGGACCACGTGGAGATCAACGATCCGGCGGTCCAGGCCGCCTATAACCGGTATCTGGCCGCCCGGGAGGAGGTCTATGGGACAGAGAAAGCTGCCCAGCGGTCACAGACCCTCATGGATATCGCCACCATCGGCGCCAAGGTGCTGAAGCGACGGGGGCTTCTGCCGGAAATTGACGAGAGTGAGGAGATCAACGCCTGCTCCATCCATGTCGCCGCCCAGGTGAACGGCAAGCCCCAGGACTGGCTGCTGATGTTCAAGAACGAAACCCACAACCACCCCACGGAGATCGAGCCCTTCGGCGGCGCGGCCACCTGCATCGGCGGCTGCATCCGGGATCCCCTGTCCGGCCGGGCCTACGTCCACCAGGCCATGCGGCTCACCGGCTGCGGCGACCCCCGGACGCCGGTGGCGGAGACCCTGTCCGGCAAGCTGCCCCAGCGCAAGCTCGCCCAGACCGCCGCGGCGGGCTACTCCTCCTACGGCAACCAGATCGGCCTGGCCACAGGGCTGGTCAGCGAGGTATATCACCCCGGCTACATCGCCAAGCATTTGGAGTGCGGCGTGGTGGTGGCCGCCGCCCCGGCGGAGAATGTGGTCCGCGAACGGCCCCAGCCCGGGGACGTGGTGATCCTGCTGGGGGGGCGCACCGGCCGGGACGGCATCGGCGGCGCCACCGGCTCCTCCAAGAGCCACAACAGGCAGTCTCTCACCACCATGGCCAGCGAGGTCCAGAAGGGCAACGCCCCGGAGGAGCGGAAGATCCAGCGGCTGTTCCGGGATGGGAATGTCACCCGGCTCATCAAGCGGTGCAACGACTTCGGCGCAGGCGGCGTATCCGTGGCCGTGGGTGAGCTGGCGGACGGCCTGGATATCGATCTGGACGCAGTGCGGAAGAAGTACGACGGCCTGGACGGCACAGAGCTGGCCATCTCCGAGTCCCAGGAGCGAATGGCAGTGGTGGTGGCCCGGTCAAACGCAGACCGATTCATCGCCGCCGCGGAGGCGGAGAATCTGGAAGCGTACCCCGTGGCGGTGGTGACGGCGTCCCCCCGGATGGTGATGCGCTGGCGGGGCAGGACCATCGTGGACCTGAGCCGGGACTTCCTGAACGCCAACGGCGCCGTGAAGCACGCCCGGGCGGCGGTTCCTGCCCCCATTCCCGCGTCCCCGGTCTCCCAGGATGCCGAAAACTCCTCCCTCCGCTCCATAGCCTCCAGTCTGGCGTCCGCCTCCCGCAGAGGGCTGGCGGAGCGGTTCGATTCCACCATCGGCTGTGGCAGCGTGTTGATGCCCTTCGGCGGCAGAAATCAGAGAACCCCCGCCCAGGTGATGGCCGCCCTTCTGCCGGTGCTGCCGGGGCAGGAGACGGACCAGGCCAGCGTTATGGCCTGGGGCTTCGACCCGGAGGCTATGGCGGCGGACTCCTACCGGGGGGCCTATGACGGCGTGGTCACCTCCCTTGCCAAGCTGGTGGCCGCCGGGGCAGACTATCGAAGGGCCTACCTCACCCTCCAGGAGTTCTTTGAAAAGCTCCGGGAGGACCCCGCACGCTGGGGCAAGCCCTTCGCCGCCCTGCTGGGGGCTCTGGACGCCCAGCTGGACTTCGGCGCGGCGGCCATCGGCGGCAAGGACTCCATGTCCGGCACCTTCAACGATCTGGACGTGCCCCCCACCCTCATCTCCTTTGCCATCGCCCCCATCCGGGCCGGGGAGGTGCTCTCCCCCGAGTTCAAGGAGGCGGGACATCCGGTGTACCTCTTTGCTCCCGCCAACAGCGGCGCCCAGAGCCAGAGGGAAGCCTGGGAGACCTTCCACCAGCTTTGCCGGGCGGGCAGGGTGTGCTCCGCCTGGGCGGTGGAGCACGGCATCTCCGAGGGGATTATGCAGATGTCCTTCGGTAACTCCATCGGCTTTCAGGCCGATGGGCGTGAGATCGCCTGGGACCTGCCGTGCCCTGGCGCCATTGTGGCAGAGCTGACGGAGGACACAGACCTCCTCTGCGCCGTCAGGCTGGGCACCACCACGGCGGAGCCGGTCCTCACCACCGGCGCTGACAGCGTCCCCATCGACGAGCTGCTCTCCCTGAACGAGTCCGTGCTGGAGGATGTATACCCCAGCCGAGTCCCTGCCGATCCTGCGCCGGTGCCGGTACTGGAGGCCCCGGCCTTCTCCCGCGCCGCTCCCCGGACAGGCACGGCAAAGCCAAAGGTGCTGATTCCTGTGTTTCCCGGCACCAACTGCGAGTACGACAGCGCCCGGGCGGCGCTCCGGGCTGGCCTGGAGCCGCAGATCCTGGTGCTGAATAATCAGACGCCGGACCATGTGGCGGCATCCGCCGCCCGGTTTGCCCAGGCAGCCCGGAGCAGTCAGATCCTCTTCCTGCCCGGCGGCTTCTCCGGCGGCGACGAGCCCGACGGCTCCGGCAAGTTCATCACCGCCTTTCTCCGGTCCCCCCAGGCCGCAGACGCGGTGATGAACCTGCTGCAAAACCGGGATGGCCTCGTCCTGGGCATCTGCAACGGCTTCCAGGCCCTCATCAAGCTGGGGCTGGTGCCCTTCGGAGAAATCCGGGACACAGATGCCGCCTGCCCCACGCTGACTTACAATGTCATCGGCCGCCACCAGTCCCGGATCGTCCGGACCCGGGTGGCCTCCAACCGGTCCCCCTGGCTGACCAAGGTCCAGGTGGGGGACATCGTCAGCGTCCCCATCTCCCACGGGGAAGGGCGGTTCCTCTGCCCGCCGGATCTCTTGGCACAGCTGGCGGAAAACGGCCAGATCGCCACCCAATACGTGGACCTGGACGGCCATCCCACCATGGATATCGACGGCAACCCCAACGGCTCCGTCTGGTCGGTAGAGGGCATCACCTCACCCGACGGCCGGGTCTTCGGCAAGATGGGGCACGCCGAGCGGGTGGGGCCCTGCCTGTACCGAAATATCCCGGGGAATTACGATCTTGGCCTGTTCGATGCCGCAAAGGACTATTTTTCTCTCTAACGGTTGACAGACCGGCCGGAACCGGGTATCATATCTGAAACATCCGCCGGGAGGTGCTTGAATATGGATTCAACCGTTGTGATCGAACCGGCCTATAATGCCCTCTCAGACGTTCGGGCCCTGTTTGAGGCGTACACCGCCATGCTGGTGACGCACGACCCAGCTTTTCAAATCTATCTGGACATCCAGCACTATGCGGACGAGCTGCGCGCCCCCGCCGCCAAGTACGCCCCGCCGGACGGACGGCTGTACCTGGCCCGGGTGGACGGGCGGGCGGCGGGCTGTATCGCCCTGCGGCGGCTGGACGGCGAGCGGTGCGAAATGAAGCGCCTGTACGTCCAGCCGCAGTACCGGGGCCGGGGGCTTGCCCGGCAGCTGATCCGCCGGATCACAGAGGACGCGCGGCAGATCGGCTACCGCTGTATGCTGCTGGACACCCTGCCGGTTCTGGAGGACGCCGTCCGCCTCTACCGGCAGCTGGGATTTTACGAGATCCCCTGCTACAACGACAGTCCTGTGGAGTCCACACTGTTTTTCCAGCTGGACCTGTAAATCCAGCTTCCACTTGAAATCTGATGAAATGAGGTGGCCCTATGGCTTATTTTTTCTCCGAGCCCTCCCGTACCTTCAGTGAGTACCTGCTGGTGCCCGGCTACTCCTCCGCGGAGTGCATTCCCGCAAACGTCTCCCTCAAGACCCCGGTGGTGAAGTACCGGCGGGGGGAGGAGCCCGCTCTCACCATGAACGTGCCCATGGTCTCCGCCGTCATGCAGGCGGTATCCGGAGAGCAGATGGGCATCGCCCTGGCGAAGGAGGGCGGCATCGCCTTCATCTATGTCTCCCAGCCCATCGAGCAGCAGGCGGAGATGGTACGGAGGGTGAAGAACTACAAGGCGGGCTTTGTCATCAGCGACTCCAATCTTCGCCTGGGGGACACGCTGGCGGACGTGCTGGCCTTGAAGGAACGGACCGGCCACTCCACCATGGCGGTCACGGATGACGGCACCGGCACCGGAAAGCTGCTGGGCCTCGTCACCAGCCGGGACTACCGGGTGAGCCGCATGGACCCGGCCACCCCGGTCAGCGAATTCATGACCCCGGCGGAGAAAATCGTCTCCGCCCCGGAGGGCACCAGCCTGAAGGCCGCCAATGATATCATCTGGGACCACAAGCTCAACGCCCTGCCCATCGTCTCCGCCGGCGGGCATCTGGTGAGCTTCGTGTTCCGCAAGGACTACGACTCCCACAAGGGCAACCCCCTGGAGCTGCTGGACAGTCAGAAGCGGTATGTGGTGGGCGCCGGCATCAACTCCCGGGACTATGAGGAACGGGTGCCCGCCCTGGTGGAGGCCGGCGCGGACGTGCTGGTGATCGACTCCTCCGAGGGCTACTCCGAGTGGCAGAAGCGGACCCTGGCCTGGATCCGCTCCCGCTATGGCGACACCGTGAAGGTGGGCGCCGGCAACGTGGTGGATGGCGAGGGCTTCCGCTTCCTGGCGGATTGCGGCGCCGACTTCGTGAAGGTGGGCATCGGCGGCGGCTCCATCTGCATCACCCGTGAGACCAAAGGCATCGGCCGGGGCCAGGCCACGGCGGTCATCGATGTGGCGGCAGAGCGGGACCGGTATTTTGCCGAGACCGGCGTCTACGTGCCCATCTGTGCCGACGGCGGCATTGTCCAGGACTACCACATCACCCTGGCCCTGGCCATGGGCGCGGACTTCTGTATGCTGGGGCGGTATTTCTCCCGGTTCGACGAGTCCCCCACCAGCAAGGTGCTGATCGGCGGCAGCTATATGAAGGAGTACTGGGGCGAGGGCAGCGCCCGGGCCCGGAACTGGCAGCGGTACGACCTGGGCGGAGCGGCCAAGCTCTCCTTCGAGGAGGGCGTGGACTCCTACGTGCCCTATGCCGGCAAGCTGTCGGACGGCATGGCCACCACCCTTTCCAAGGTGCGGTCCACCATGTGCAACTGCGGCGCGCTGACCATCCCGGAACTGCGGGAGAAGGCCAAGTTGACCCTGGTGTCCTCCGTCTCCATTGTGGAGGGCGGAGCCCATGACGTGCTGCTGAAGGACACCACCAATTCGGGGAATCAGCGGAGCTGAGAGATTTTTCCTGCCAGAAAATACGAGGCGGCTGGACGGAAGGCCAGCCGCTTTTTTATGGGTCCCACATAGGGGGATTCAGCCGCGATGACGGCTTGTCCCAATGCACATTCCAAAAGAACGCCTTTTGTCGCGCTCCGGCACGTGCATGCAAAGTTGCTGTATGGGGGCGGCATGAGAGGGTGCCTGCGGGTTTACGATGGCATCCCGGCGGGCGCGGCGGAGTGCCGCAGAGACTTGGCAGTTGATTCCCGCGGCGAAGTGCCGACCAAAATCAGGGTGTAAGGACGCCCTCGGTCTGCCTCTGTTTTTCTGTCTCGCGCTGCGGCGCTCTCAGTATTTGCGACACCAGTGTTCCGCTGGTTTCCCTCCTTCTGCGCGCTCCGATTGTCCGCATCGGGCACGCCGCAACCGTAAGGCGGCACAGCCGTCAACGGATGCGCAGTCGCTGCGCGCTCCCCTGGCGGTCGTAGGGGCCGCCCTTTTTGGGAGGGAAATAACGGGACGTTTCCGCATCAGCCCTTCCTGCGCCCTTACGGGGATAAGGTCTTTAATAGTTCTTCTCCTGTGACCCCCAGCTGCGCTTCATCACTTGCAAACGGGATCCGCAGCAGTGCTTCTCCGTCTACTTTATAAATATATATGTAAATGCCGGAACCGATGTCCTGGGTATCGCCCAAAAATGAAAGGACCTCTTCTCGCGTCATGGTCGGTGTCAATTCCCTGACCTGTTCTGATGTCACCTGTGTTGGCCTTTGTATCGGTTCTCCGCTATCTGGCAGCAGGTTCAGAATTTCTTCCGTCAGCAGGCTGCTTTCTCCCGCATCCATCGTTTTCACGGCCTCTTTGATTTCCGTGCGGGAGTAGTCGCTCAGATCTTCAACGGGGATCCCGAGGGAACGCAGATAATCCACTGCCGCATGATACTGAATGGTATCCATGGCGAATACGGTCAGCGGCGCCGCAAGCAGCAGGCATAAACAGGCCGCGATCACTTTCCACTTAAACCGCCTCCGCTTCTCGGCTTTGGGATTTGCTCCGGCCTCTTTCACATAGTTCTCATTGATGTCACCGAGGACTTCGCAAAATTCCTCTCTTTTCACAGGTCAAAGCCCCTTTCCTGAAGATAGTTGTGTAATTTCAGCCGGAGGCGATTCAGCGTTACGGATACATGGTTCTCCGTCATTCCAAACCGGGACGCGATCTTGGAAACCGGATCGAAATACCAGTACCGGCAGACAAAAATGCGCCTCTTATCCGCTGGAAGCCTCTCCAAAAAAGTGTCGATCGCCCTTACAAGTTCCCTGCGGTCCACTGCCCGTTCCACGTTGTCCGTGTCGGATACGAGCTCCGCAATTTCATCCAGCACAGCCGGGGCCTCTCCGCCGCCTCGTTTCTCCGCGGTATGATGCTTGTATCGGTTCAGGGACAAGTTTCTCGTGAGCTTCCCCAGGAATGCGGACAGAACCCTGGGCCTGTGGGGCGGCATAGAGGTCCATGCACACAGATAGGTATCATTGACGCATTCTTCGGCGTCTTCCCGATTGCCCAGGATGTTCCAGGCGATCGAGTTGCAGTAGTTTCCATATTTGCCGGATGTGGCGGGGATGGCCCGCTCATCTCGATCCCAGTATAACTGGACGATTGTTGTGTCATCCATCGGCTTTCACCTCGCTTCTTATTTACCCCTTCACTGATATACACAAGGTTTGCGATCAAATCTTACAGCTTGTTTCGGTCCCTTTTATCATATCATACGACCGCCGCGGCTGATGGGAAAAGGGACGCTTTGTCTCCCGGCCTTGCCATCCCGCGCCCGCTGTGGTATGCTGATAGCGCAAAGATAAAAACACGTCCCGGTTGGTAGTCCGGGAGCGGCCCATGTGCCGTCAGTAACCTGCCTCCTTGGTTGTCCGTTCTTTGTGCGAGACCTTTAAAGGAGGACACACGCATGGGCACAAGCAGGCTCACCATCCTGTTCGACGATCCCTTCTGGATCGGCCTGTACGAGCGGGAGGACGACACGGAGTACTCCGTCTGCCGGATCGTCTTCGGCGCGGAGCCCCGGGACCAGGAGGTCTACGCCTATCTTCTGGAACACTGGCGGACGCTGCGATTCAGCCCGCCCCGGCCAGGGACAGAGCATCTGCCCCCTCCCAAAAGCCCCAAGCGGCGCCAGCGGGAGGCCCGGCGGATGACCCAGGCCGCAGGGATCGGCACCAAGGCCCAGCAGGCCCTGAAGCTCCAACAGGAGCAGGGGAAGCAGGCCCGTCTCGCCCGCACCCGCCAACAGCGGGAGGCGGAGGAAGCGCGGAAGTTCCAGCTGCGGCAGGCGCGTCGAAAGGAAAAGCACAGAGGTCACTGACCTCTGTGCTTTTTTCGGGAACCGTTTTCATACGGGGGTTGCGAAGGCGGCAAACTCTGTTATAATAGCGGTGTTGAAAAATCGCCGCTCCGCTGGATACCGGGGCGAACTGGAAGGAGAACTGCGGGTATGAAGATCATCGACGCCCACCTGCACCTGTTTTCGGAAGATTCTGCCGAGGAGATGGCCCGGCAGGTGGGCCATCACAACAACGTGGACCATCTGCGGGAGGTCTATGGAGAACTGCACATTGCCCACGGCGTGGTGATGGGAAATCACAGTCTGGAGCTCCGGCGGCACGACTACCCCACAGACCTGTTCCACTACTGCGTGGGCCTGGACAGCAGCCTGCTGGAGGACGGGAGCCGGGTGATCCCGGACCTGCCGGACCGGGTGGAGGCGCACCTGCGGCGGGACAGCTGCTGCGGCGTGAAGCTGTACCCCGGGTACAACAAGATCGCTCTGTCGGACCCCATGTACCAGCCCATCTACCGCCTGGCAGCCCGTTACGGTAAGCCGGTGGCCGTTCACATGGGGCTGACCGCCTTCTCCCGGGCCCATCTGAAATACTGCCACCCCCTGGCCCTGGATGAGGTGGCGGCAGACCATCCGGATACCCAGTTCGTTATGTGCCACTTCGGCAATCCCTTTCTGGAGGCCGCGGCGGCAGTGGTGGAGAAAAATCCCAATGTGGCCGCCGACCTGTCCGGCCTTCTGGAGGGGCGGGTGGACCTGGACGCCTATTTCCGGGAGCAGGCGGGCTACGTGTTCCTGCTGCGCACCTGGCTGACGGCCATCCAGTGCTGGGACAAGGTGATGTTCGGGACCGACTGGCCCATTGTCAACCTGGGAGAATATATCGGCTTTATCCGCCGGCTGGTGCCGGAGACACACTGGGAGCCGGTGTTCTTTGACAACGCCAACCGCATCTACGGCCTGGGGCTGTGAGACGGCAGCAAAAGAGGAGGCGCCCTTCGGCGCCTCCTCTTTTCTGATTTACGGATCGGATGCTCACTGATTCAGGATCTCCATGAACTCGTCACCGGTGATGGTCTCCTTTTCGTACAGATACCGGGCCAGCTCGTCCAGCTTCTCCCGGTTCTCCGAGAGGATTCGGTTGGCCTTTTCGTGCTGGCGCTTCACCAGCTCCACCACTTGCCGGTCGATCTCCGCCGCAGTCTCGGCGGAGCAGGCCAGGGAGGCGTCGCCCCCCAAGTACTGATTTTGCACTGTTTCGAGGGCCACCATGTCAAAGTCAGGGCTCATGCCGTACCGTGTAATCATGGCCCGGGCCAGCTTGGTGGCCTGCTCGATGTCATTGGAGGCGCCGGTGGAGGCGGAGTGGAAGACCAGCTCTTCCGCCGCCCGGCCGCCGGTAAGCGTGGCGATCTTGTTCTCCAGCTCCTCCTGGCTCATCAGGTAGTGGTTGCCCTCCTCCACCTGCATGGTGTAGCCCAGGGCGCCGGAGGTCCGGGGCACGATGGTGATCTTCTGTACAGGGGCGGAATTGGTCTGCTTGGCCGCGACCAAAGCGTGGCCGATCTCGTGGTAGGCCACCACCTTCTTCTCCTGGTCTGTCAGGATGGCGTTCTTCTTCTGGTAGCCTGCGATGACCACCTCGATGCTCTCTTCCAGATCTGCCTGGGCAGCAAAGCGGCGGCCGTCCCGGACAGCCCGCAGCGCCGCCTCGTTGACGATGTTGGCCAGCTCTGCGCCGCTGGCGCCGGATGCCATTCGGGCCACCTTGCCCCAATCCACGTCCTCCGCCACCTTGATCTTCTTGGCGTGGACCTTCAGAATATCCTCCCGGCCCTGTAGGTCCGGCAGCTCCACCGGCACCCGCCGGTCAAACCGGCCGGGCCGGGTCAGGGCGGGGTCCAGGGACTCCGGCCGGTTGGTGGCCGCCAGGATGATGACGCCGGTATTGCCCTCAAAGCCGTCCATCTCGGTCAGCAGCTGGTTCAGGGTCTGCTCCCGCTCGTCGTTTCCGCCATAGGCGCCGGAATTCCGCTTCTGGCCGATGGCGTCGATCTCGTCGATGAACACGATGCAGGGGGCCTTCTCCTTGGCCTGCTTGAACAGGTCCCGCACCTTGCTGGCGCCCATGCCCACGAACATCTCCACGAAGTCGGAGCCGGAGATGGAGAAGAAGGGCACGTTGGATTCGCCTGCCACGGCCTTGGCCAGCATGGTCTTGCCGGTGCCGGGAGGGCCTACCAGTAGGATGCCCTTGGGCATGGTGGCGCCGATCTCCTGATACTTCTTTGGGTCGTGGAGGTACTCCACGATCTCCTTGAGATTGTCCTTGGCCTCGTCCTCTCCGGCCACGTCGGAGAATTTGATGCCCTCAGAGGACTTGACATACACCTTGGCGTTGGACTTGCCGAAGGCCATGGCGTTGGGGCCGCCCATGTTCTTCATCATGCGCCGGGAGAGATACTGCCCCAGGGCAACAAAGATGACGATGGGCAGGATCCAGGTCAGCAGAAAGCTGAGGATGGGATCCGTCTGCTGGATGACTTGGCCGGAGAACTCCGCGCCAGAGTCCTTCAGCATCTGTTTCAGGTCCGGATCCGGGATCATGCCGGTGGAGTAGACGGCGGTCTCATCCTTGTTGGTAAAGACGATCTGGTTCTCCTGCTCCTGGATCTCCACTTGGCCCAGATCCTGGTTTTCCGCCATGTCCATGAAGGTGCCGTAATCCACCTCCTGGATCTGCTGGCGGGCCATCCAGGGCATGGCCAGGAAGTTGAACAGCAGCAGAATCAGCATGGCCACGCAGTAGTAAAAAATCAAGGGCCGTTTCGGGGGTCTGACTTCTTTCATACGGGATGTTCCTTTCCTTGTTGTTCCTCACAGTTCATCTGTTGGTCCATGGCGGCCAGGGCCGCCAGCAGGGCGCTGCGCACGCCCTGGGCCGCGAAGTCGATGGCGTACTCCGCGAAAAGGGCCGCCGCCTCCGCCCGCTCCTCCTGCGGGTCCTCTTCCCCGTGCATCAGGCGGGGCAGCCTGTCCCGCAGCAGCTCCTCCATCCGTTTGGAGTAGTCCCGCTGGACGCCCGCCAGCTCCGCCACTGCCGGGGAGCGGCAGCCCTCCGCGCTCTGCTCCAGCAGCAGGGCGTTTTCCCGATAGTCATCCAGCACGTCCGCCAGCAGGTGCCGGATCTTCTCGTGGTCCGCCCCCTGGCACAGCTCCAGGCGGCTTCTCAGCAGGCCGTACTGATGCTCCAGCTCGCAGAGCTTCACGGCAAACATTCCATCTCTCAATTCCATGCGCGCACTCCTTTCCGGTCACTGCGCTGTATCCGCTCTCTTGCTGTGGTTATATCACGTCCGCTCCGTGCGCGCCACTGGCAGAGGAGGCTGTCTGTCCTGACAAAAATGCCCGCGTGTCAAGCTCTTTGACACGCGGGCACATCTGTCAGGTTTCCGGAGGGCGGACCATCTCGCCGGACAGCAGGCGGAACAGCTGATCCGCCAGCTCCTGCCGGTCCAGATCCCGCTGGCGGCAGTTCTCCAGCAGCAGTCCGGTCATCCCATAGGCATAGAAATCCAGGGCAATCTTCCAGTCCCCGGCCCGGAGGGCGGGCGTTCCCCGCCGCTCCCGCAGGCTGTCCGCCAGGTATGTACGGGTGGCGTCCACCATGATCCGCTCTATGGCCTCCCGCCGCTGGGAGTTCAGCAGCCGCTGAACCAGGGGCTGGGATTCTACGGCAAAATCCACGAAGACGCCCAGGGCCTCCTGGGGGGTGGCGGCGTTCAGGCTCTCGCGCACCAGCCGCTGGACTCCCTGCTGAGCCGCCCACTCCACCACATCCACAATGTCCTTGAAGTGGTAGTAAAACGTCTGACGGGAGATCCCACAGACCTCCACCAGGTCCTTCACGGTGATCTTGTCTGCATCCTTCCGGCGAATGAGCTCCAGCAGTGCATCCGCCACAGCGGCCTTCACATCCAGCGGCACGGTCTTTCCTCCCTTTCAGATCCTGTGTTTTATCATACCGGAAATCCGCCGCCTTTGGCAAGTCCTCTCGCCACAAAATTTCACCAGTAGACAGGAACGGGCTTCCTGTTCCCCCTACGGGGATTTTCCTCTTGATTTTTACGGTAGCATTCCATATACTAGGTTATATTGATATGGTGTGACGGAATGGGCACACCATATCATCCGATCCGGCGGACAGGTCTGCCGGCCCTGCATGAGAGAAAGGTTTGGAGATGTGACCATGACACCCCAAAAAATCGCCCTGCTCACGGATTCCTGTGCGGACCTCTCCCCTCAACTGGCGGCGGAAAACCAGGTCTTTGTCGTGCCCCTGCGGATCCTGTGCAAAGACGGAGAGTACCGGGACGGCGTGGACATCCACGCCGCCGACATCTATGCCCGGCTGCGGTCCGGAGAGCTGCCTCAGACCTCCCTGCCCGCCGCTCAGGACATTTCGGACGCCTTTGACGCCATCGCCGCGGCGGGGTATGACGGGGTCATCGCCCTGATGCTCTCCGGCGGCCTATCCGGCACCTACAACATGGTGCGGCTGCTGGCGGAGGAGCGGAGGGACCTGACCATTCGGGTATATGACTCCGTCAGCGGGTCTCTGGGCACCGGTATGATGATCCTCCAGCTGGCAGAGGAGCTGCGGCAGGGGATGGACTGGCAGACGCTGACAGAGCGCCGGGTGCCCTGGTTGATCCAGAACACCTTCCCCTTTTTCTCCGTGGACACGCTGGAGTATCTGCAGAAAGGCGGCCGCATCGGCAAGGTGACGGCCATGGCGGGCACCATGCTCCAGATCAAGCCCCTCATCACCTTCGCCGCCGACGGGCAGCTCCAGTCCATTGCCAAGGTCCGGGGCCGGAACCTGGTGATCCGCAAGCTCATCGAGCTGGTGACGCAGTCCCACAACGGCGCGGCGCGGTACAATCTGGCGGTGGCCAACGGCGGTGCTCCGGCGGAGATGGAGATTCTGCAGGGCAAGCTCACCACCGCCCTGCCAAACTACGACCACATCTGGAGCGGCGAGCTGGATGGTACGTTGAGCGTCTACATCGGCGACGGCGTGCTGGGAGCCGCGGTACAGAGACTGGAATAGAGCGTGAAGATAAAGGATCGGAAACAAAAGGACCTGGCGGCCCAATGGCCCCGGGTCTTCTCAAAATATATCATATCTCTTTTATAGTTCTATGCTCAAGAAAAGAGGCAGTCCTGCGGCAAAAGCCGCAGGACTGCTTTTTTAAGGCGTGGCACATCCCATTGTCCCGCCGGATTCGGTCGTGCAGAGCTTTCGGAGACAGTGCTCCGGCAGGACTGAGGCCAGGGCCCCCGCCACGGCGGCGGTCTCTTCCCGGTCCAGGTCCAGGCCCAGGGCCGGCAGCCGCCGCTCCAGGTCCCGGAGGCCCGCTTGCAGCTGATGGGCCAGGGCCGCCCCCGTCTCCGTCAGGGTGATCTTGCCGTAGCGTTCCTTGGTCACCAGGTCCTTTTCCGCCAGGACAGCCAGCATCCGGGTGACGGAGGGGCGGGACACCTGGAGGACCCGGGCCACCTGGGTGGAGCTGACCGCCGCCTTTCCCTGGGACAGCTCGCCAATGGCCAACAGATACCGCAGATGCGCTTGGCTCAGTTCCATGAAATGGAACGCCTCCTTCCGCCCGGTGGGGCCGGGCTTCCGCTCGTCAGGAATGACGGGTATTTCCGCAGTGGCATCCGCCGCAGGCCCCGCAGTCGCCGCCGCAGGAGCAGCCGCCCTTTCCGTGACGCCGGTTGTAGATGCCCTTGCCTACGATGGCCGCAAAGACCACCAGGACGATGAGGGCCGCGATGATAGTGGGTGCGTTCATTGGCTGCTTCCTTTCTTATTTCAGGGCGGCGCGGCGTCCGGCGGCATCCACCGAGCGGATGGTCAGCCGCTCGTCCTCGTACTTGTTCTTACGGAACAGCAGGTACACAATGCCCACAACCAGGACCACGGCCACCACAGTGCCGATGCCGAAGGAGACCTCGCCGGTGATGAGGCCGCCGATCTGATAGACAATCAGGGAGACCACATAGGCGAACACGCACATATAGCCGATGGCAAAGGCGGTCCACTTGGCGTTGTTCATCTCCCGCTTGATGGCGCCCATGGCCGCGAAACAGGGGGCGCACAGCAGGTTGAAGATCATAAAGGAGTAGGCGGAAATGGCGGTGTAGTCCTGTGCCACCAGAGCCCAAATCTCGTCGCCGTTCTCACTGAGCTCCCCAGCGAAGTTGTACAGCACGCCGAAGGTGGCCACTACGTTCTCCTTGGCGATCAGGCCCGTGACCACGGCCACAGTGGCCCGCCAGTTGCCGAAGCCCAGGGGCGCGAAAATGAAGGCCACGGCACTGCCGATAGCGGCCAAGACGGAGTTATTCATGTCCTCCACCAGGCCGAAGGCGCCGTTCTCCCAACCGAAGCCCTGGAGGAACCACAGGATGATAGAGGAGGCCAGGATCACCGTGCCGGCCCGCTTGATGAAGGACCAGCCCCGCTCCCAGGTGGCCCGCAGTACGTTGCCCACGGAGGGGATGTGGTAAGCAGGCAGCTCCATGACGAAGGGCGCCGGGTCGCCGGCGAACATCTTGGTCTTTTTCAGGATGATACCGGAGATGACGATGGCCGCCACACCGATGAAGTAAGCGGATGCGGCCACCAGGCCGGAGCCACCGAACAGGGCGCCGGCGATCAGGCCGATGATGGGCATCTTAGCGCCGCAGGGGATGAAGCAGGTGGTCATGACCGTCATGCGGCGGTCCCGCTCGTTCTCAATGGTCCGAGAGGCCATGACGCCGGGGACACCGCAGCCGGTGCCCACCAGCATGGGGATGAAGCTCTTGCCGGAGAGGCCGAACTTCCGGAAGATCCGGTCCATGATGAAGGCGATTCGCGCCATGTAGCCGATGTCCTCCAGAATGGCCAGCATCAGGAACAGCACCAGCATCTGGGGCACGAAGCCCAGCACCGCGCCGACACCGGCCAGGGCGCCGTCGCAGATCAGGCCCACGACCACTTCGTTGACGCCCCAGCCCTCCAGGGCGGCACGGGGGATCTCCACCAGCCAGGCAGTGCCCAGCACATCGTTGGTCCAGTCCGTCAGGAAGGTGCCGAAGGGACCCATGGCGATCCAATACACCGCGAACATCACCACGGCGAAGATGGGCAGGGCCAGGATCCGGTTGGTGACGATCTGGTCGATCTTGTCGGAGGTGGAGAGGCGATGTTTCTCGCCCTTCTTCTTGACGGCCTTCGTCACCAGATCGTTGATGTACGCATACCGCTGGTTGGTGATGATGCTCTCCGCGTCGTCATCCAGCTCCTTCTCGCAGTCCACGATGTGGTCCTCCAGGTGGGCCCGGAGGTCTGTGCTCAGGTTCAGGTCCGCCAGGACCTTCTCATCCCGCTCAAAGACCTTCACCGCGTACCAGCGGAGATATCGGTCGTCCACCATACCCTGGATGGACTCCTCGATGTGGGCGATGGCGTGCTCCACGCTGCCCGTGAACACGTGGGGCAGTTCAGCGGCGCGCTTCTGCTGGGCCATCTTGGCAGCCAGCTCCGCAGCCTCCACGCCGCCCTCGCCCTTCAGGGCGCTGATCTCCACCACCTGGCAGCCCAGGGCGTCACTCAGCTTCCTGGCGTCGATCTGGTCGCCGTTTCTGCGGACCAGGTCCATCATGTTCACCGCCACCACCACGGGCAGGCCCAGTTCGATCAGCTGGGTGGTCAGGTACAGGTTCCGCTCGATATTGGTGCCGTCCACGATGTTCAAAATGGCGTCGGGCTTCTCCTTCACCAGATAGTTCCGGGCCACCACTTCCTCCAGTGTATAGGGGGACAGGGAGTAAATGCCGGGCAGGTCCTGGATGACGATATCCTTGCGTCCCTTCAGCCGGCCCTCCTTCTTTTCCACTGTGACGCCGGGCCAGTTGCCCACGTACTGGTTGGAGCCGGTCAAGTCGTTGAACAGCGTAGTCTTGCCGCAGTTCGGATTGCCGGCCAGTGCGATCTTCATGTCCATCGTTCTCTCCTTCCAAAGTGTTAGTTTAGGCTAACTTTCATCCTGAAAAACAGCGGCAACAGCCGCCATTGATATTTCCACCGTCCCCGCATCATCCGGGAAAGGGGGGCCAGGGGAAACCTCCGGCTTCCCAGGTTCTTTCGCCAGTGGCGAAAGAACAAAATGAAATCATTTTCGGCAGGGCGTGTACCTGCCGAAAATCCCCCGACCCGTGCGTCCCTGGGGCGCACACACCAGTGACCAACGTCACTGGTGTGGGGGAATAGTGGAGGCAGACCGCAGGTCTGCCGGAGCGTAAAGGGGGACGCAGTCCCCTCTTTAAGAGACCTCGATCTTCTCCGCGTCGGCCTTCCGCACACTGAGCTCATAGCCCCGCACATTCAGCTCCATCGGATCGCCCAGAGGCGCAACCTTGCGGACGTGGATCTCCACGCCCTTGGTAATGCCCATATCCATGATCCGGCGCTTGGTAGCGCCCTCTCCGTGGAGTTTGACCACTGTGGCGGTCTCCCCCACCTTGACATCTTTCAGGCTCTTCATATTCTTCCTCCTACTCTGCTCTCAAATCATGATCCGGTTCGCCATGGTCTTGTCCAATGCCACCCGGCTGTCCTTCACCTGCAGGATCAGATTGCCGGCCAGCTGGCTGACCACCGTGACATCACTGTTCACCACGAATCCCAGCTCCGCCAGATGCTGCCGGACCTCATCCCTGCCGGTGATCTTGCGGATCGTAACAGTCTCTCCCGGCCGGGCCATTGTCAGAGGCATCATAAAACCTCCCTCCTCTGCAAGACACTTCTTCCACTTGGATCTGTTCTGTGGTTAGCTTTTGCTAACCTTCTTTCGGTTTTGTAGTTTACCATGGCTAACCATGGCTGTCAAGCCCTTTTTCGGAAAAATTTGAAAGCCGTAAAAAAGGAGTCGGCCCCCGCGCGGCAGGCACACCGCGCGAGGGCCATGTTGAGGGGAAAAAAGGAGATAAGTATCAAAGAAAGATCTTTGATGAGCAAATGTTACCAGGCCGCCAGCTTGCGGCCCAACTCCCGGCAGGCCTCTCGGGCCTCTTCATTGGGAGAATCATTGGCGATCAGGCCCGCTTCGTCATACAGGTTAGCGCCCGCCGCCTCGCAGCGGCTGCACCACTCCCGCATCCATTGGCCGTCGCCCCAGCCGTAGGAGCCGAACAGGGCGATCTTCTTTCCGCCCAGAGAGCCCTCCAATCCGGCGAACATGGGCTCCACTTCGTCCTCCTCCAGCTGCTCGGCGCCCATGGCGGGGCAGCCGAAGGCCACGACACCAAATTCAGAAAACCGGGTGGCAGAGAACTCCCCAGGGGACAGCATGGCGACCTCCGCACCGGACTCCCTGGCGCCGTCTGCGATGCAGTTGGCCATGGTCTCCGTGTTGCCGGTACCGCTCCAGTATACGATGGCTAATTTGTTCATAGCATTGCTTCCTTTCCAGCTTGTGTTGGAGCTCACGCTGCGATCAGCTGCGTGATGGCCGTGCCCTTCCGGAACTGCTCACAGCAGGCGGCAGTGCAGCGGCGGTATTGATCGAAACGCTTTTGTGCCGCCTCCGGGTCGCCGTAGGCCTTCCAGTATCCGCAGCAGGTGTAGTTCCTGCCCCGGTTCCGGATGAAGCCCACCACATCCTCCAGGGGGTAGCCCAGAAAGACGCCGATCTCATGGGGGAATTCCCGCTCCAGGCACAGCCGCCTGGAAAGCTGCCTCAGCAGCTCCTGACAGCTCTGATCCGCCCCATACCCCTGTCCCGCCAGAAAGGCGCGGGTGGATGGCTCCGAGAGGATCGACCGAAGCCATCCGGCCCGGTACAGGTAGATCAGACAAGCACCCGTCTGCGGACAGTATTTCAGGACCCGGATGGTGATGCCGTAAGGGGCCAGCTCTTTGGCCCAGCGGGCCGCGGCCTCCCGGGGCTGCCGCTTGTCAGCGCCCTGATACCGGAACAGGCTGGCCGGCTTCACACCCGCCAGCGTGGTGGCACATTGTTCCACCAGCACCGCTTCAAAGCTCCGTTCCATGACTGCCCTCCGTTCCTGCCGCCGAAGTTAGTTTTAGCAAACCCCGGCGTTGAAAGTATGGGCCGCTCCCGGCCCGCGCCGTTAGTTAGTTTTAACTAACCACAGGTAGAATATACCATAGCCGCTCTGCTCTGTCAAGCCCCTTTTTCAATTTTTTCCGCATCCGGGAAAGCGCGCCGGGGATCCACGCAAAAAATTTGCAAAATCTGCCGCCGTCCTCTATACTGAACCAAAAGACCTCTCCGGAAAGGAAATGCCTATGAAGATTCTGGTACTCTCGGATTCCCATGGCGCCGTCAGTCCCATGGAGCAGGCCGTGGAGCAGACCTCCCCGGACCTGATTCTGCATCTGGGGGACTGCTGGCGGGACGGGGAACGGCTCCACGACAGGTTTCCCTCCATCCCCCTGGAACAGGTTCCGGGCAACTGTGACTTCCGTCCCACAGAGCCGGCGGAACGGCTGCTGGAGCTGCGGGGCAAGCGTATTCTCCTGTGCCACGGCCACACCTACGGGGTGAAGCAGTCCCTGGTTACCGCGGGGTTTGCCGCGGAGGAACAACAGCTGGACCTCTTCCTCTTCGGCCACACCCACAGCCCCCTGGTGGACCGGCGGGGCCGGACACTGTTCCTGAATCCCGGCAGCATCGGTGCCCCCACCCGCCCCTCCTATGGCGTAGTGACCATCCAGGACGGACAGTTGGACGGCCGGACATGGTGGCTCGCGTGAACACCCCTTGTCAAACCGGCGGTTTTCCTGTATAATGATCGTACTCAGTTGGACATGGGAGGAGAACCCTGCATGGATATCGCCTCAATCGCCCTCCATTTTCTGTGCGCGGCTGTCGCCGGTTTTCTTATCATGAGCATCTTCGGCGTTCAGGCCCTGGTGGCACTTTGCTCCTCCATCTCCCTGGCCAGACGTCGGAAGCACCAGGTCCCGGCCTTTGATCTGGCGCTGGCGCTCCGCCGGATCGCCTGGCGCACGGTGATCGGCTTTCTGGGCGTGGCCGTGATTTCCGCGCTGATGATCTGGCTCACCGCTGCTCCCGGCACCTTTGGATATCTCTTCGGTATGATTTTGTCCTTCCTGAAGAATTTGAATCGGATGACGCCCAACGACCGGAAGAATCAGCGCCGGTTTGAGAAGATGTTCGCGGACTGCTACCCGTACGAGGACGAGCTAGACGGGGACGATGATTTTTGATTGGGAGAAACAACGCCCCGGAGCATTGCTCCGGGGCGTTTTCTCAATGTCCGCAGGTATCACAATGTCCTTCGCAAGCCCGCAGTTCCTCTCCGTAGGGGATGCTGTTCCGGTCGTAGTAATCCCGGATAGCAGCCCGCACCGCCTCTTCCGCAAGGACAGAGCAGTGGAGCTTATGGGCCGGAAGGCCGTCCAGAGCCTCCACCACTGCCCGGTTGGTGAGCTGCAGGGCCTCGGAAACAGGCTTGCCCTTGATCATCTCCGTAGCCATAGAGCTGGTGGCGATGGCACTGCCGCAGCCGAAGGTGTTGAACTTTACATCGGTAATCACTTGGGTCTCCGGGTCCACCTGGATATACATCCGCATGATATCCCCGCACTTGGCGTTGCCCACCTCGCCCACGCCGTCGGCGTCGGGCAGCTTCCCCACGTTCCGGGGATGCTGGAAGTGGTCCATCACTTTATCACTATATAATGCCATAGTCATTGTCTCCTTTCAGATCAGATGCGGCCGCAGGCCGGTCTCCAGCTCGTCCCACACAGGGGACATGCCCCGCAGATAGGACACGATCCCCGGCAGGACCTCCAAGATATAGTCGATCTCCTCCGGCCGGTTCTCATGGCTCAGGCTCAGCCGGAGGGAGCCGTGAGCCACCTCGTGGGGCCGCCCCAGGGCCAGCAGCACGTGGCTGGGGTCCAGGGAGCCGGAGGTACAGGCGCTGCCGGAGGAGGCGGCGATGCCCTTTTCATCCAGCAGCAACAGCAGGGACTCCCCTTCGATCCCCTCGAAGCACACGTTCACATTCCCCGGCAGCCGCCGGGCCGAATCGCCGTTCAGCGCGGTGTGGGGGATGGCGGTAAGGCCGGCGATCAGCCTGTCCCGCAGAGGCGTGAGGTAGGCGGCGTTCTGTTCTATGGTGGCACAGGCCTCGTCAAAGGCGGCCGCAGCGCCGCAGATGCCGGGGATGTCCTCCGTGCCGCCCCGCTTCCCCCGCTCCTGGGCACCGCCATGGATCAGCGTAGCCAGAGGAATACTGCGCCGGGCGTACAGCACTCCCACGCCCTTGGGCCCATGGAACTTATGGGCGGAGAGGGACAGCAGGTCCACCTGCATCGCCTCCACATCGATGGGCAGGTGGCCTGCCGCCTGGACCGCGTCCGTGTGAAACAGGACCCCCGCCTGGCGGCAGACGGCGCCGATCTCGGCAATGGGCTGGATGGTGCCGATCTCGTTGTTGGCAAACATGACGCTCACCAGACAAGTGTCCGGCCGGATGGCATCCCGGACCTGCTCCGCCGTCACCACGCCGTCCGGCGGAATGTCCAGCAGGGTTACTTCAAAGCCCTCCCGCTCCAGGGCCTGGAGGGTATGGAGCACGGCATGGTGCTCGAATTTCGTTGAGACGATATGACGTTTGCCCCGCTTCTCCCCCAAGGCCGCCGCGGTACGGAGGGCCTGGTTGTCCGCCTCGCTGCCGCCGGAGGTGAAGGTGATCTCCCGGGGATCCGCATGCAGGTTCCGTGCAAAGATCGCCCGGGCGGCCGCCAGCTTCTCCGCCGCCCGCTGTCCCGGCGTATGAAGGCTGGAAGGATTGCCGTAGATCTCCTGAAAGCAGGGCGTCATGGCCGCCAGCGCCGTGTCGCTCACCCGAGTGGTGGCCGCGTTGTCCGCGTAAATCTTCATCTGGTTCACTCCTTTTCCCAGTTAATTACTATGGTATAGTTATCTCACAAAAAATCCTATTTGTCAAGTAGGAATTCAGGGAAAATATACACGGCGGGTTTCCCCGCCGTGTATGTGGATGCAGTTTCAGATGGCCGCCGCCCCCTGCGGCGCGGTCTCCATAGAGCCGGATGCCGGGGCCGCCTGCCGGATTGTCTGCGCAGGCGCCAGCTCCGCCTCCGGCCCCTCCTGGCTCAGATACTCCTCCAGGCAGACGCCGGTGCGGTAGATGTCCGCTGCCGCCGCCTTGCCCACGTAACGGTAGTGCCAGGGCTCGTACCCGATGCCTGTGATGTCGCTCTTCTCCGAAGGATAACGGAGGATGAAGCCGTACTTCCAGCTGTTCTCCATCAGCCACTTCTGCTCCGCCGTGTCCTCCTGTTCCTCGTCCAGGATCTGATAGCCGGCGGCTACAATGTCCAGAGCCAGGCCGGTCTGGTGCTCGCTGGTGCCGGGCTTGGCCACCCACCGGGCGGCCTCCGCCTCCACCCGGTCCTCCGGCACACCGGAGGCCCGGACCCGCGCCACCTTGTTCCGGTACAGCCGGGTCTGGGTGGCCTCCGTCCGGTAAGCGGAGCAGACGATGGGGTTCAGGCCCGCCTCCCGGCAGTCGGAGAGCATGTCATCCAGATCATCATAGATCCGTTCGTCCACCTGGAGTCCATTGGATAACGTGGCCAGCTTGATCTCATATCCCTCCGGCACCGTGTGCCAAGGGTTCACCAGCAGCAGCTGCCAGTCCTCCTGCCCCCTCTGGTCTGCCGGAGCAAGCTGGGCCGCCGGGACAGTCTGGGGGATGTACGGTATCTCAGCCTCCGCCGCCAGGGCGGTTGGGGCCAGCACCAGAACCGCCGTCAGCAGGGCGCCGCAGCGAGTCAGGATTTTCTTTCGTATGTTCATATCGTTCCTTTCCGGCCGCGGACGGCCGTCTGATCTTCTTTGTTCTGTTTTTATGGTACAGCCTTCCGACCGCGAAAACAAGGGAGATTTTGTGAACGATTGGAAACAAAAAGAAACAAGCCCTCCAACAGAGGAAAACGTGAGGGGTGGAAATCAGAGATACGAAGAGGCAGCTTCTATCCAAACAGCAGCGCTCTTCGTTCTCAACTCTCGACCCTTCACGCTTCCCAGGGGATCCCCGCAAAAAGGCCGCCCGGGAGGGCGGCCTTTTTGCGCTTGATTTTGCAGATTACTTGTACATTTCCGGCTTTTCCATGGTCTCCACCTTCAGGAACTGAGAGGTTCCGCGGGAGGCGTTCAGAGCGTCGCCAGCCACGCAGGCCACGTAGCCGTCCCAGGAGGAGGGGCCGGTGAGCTTGCCGGCATGGACGGACTCCACCCACTTGCAGAACTCAATGTCATAAGCCTCGATGAAGCGCTCCTTCCAGTCGGTCATGATGGGCATGGACTCGGCGGGCTTCACGCTGTCCCAGCCGGCGGGGCGGGAGCGGCACACCACGGCGTAGGGATCGGGCAGCTTGACGGTGCCGTTCTCACAGACCACCTCGCACTGGATGTCATAGCCGTAGCCGTCGGCCACCTGGACCTCCACGTCGATGAAGCAGCCCTTCTTGGTGCGCATCAGCATCACCTGGGGGTTATCATAGCCCTTGTCGGAGTTGGAGGACTGGCGGACCTTCACGCACTGCACGTCCTCATACTCGTCATCCAGCAGCCAGCGGCAGATGTCCAGCTCGTGAATGGCGACGTTGGTGACACCGTTCTCCGTCTTGAAGCCCGGGCCCTGGGAGACGTTGCGGTGGCAGGCCTTGATGATGAGGGGCTTGCCCAGCTCGCCGGAGGCGATGATCCGCTTCATCTCAGCGTAACCCCGATCATAGTGGCGCATGAAGCCCACCTGCACCAGCCGCTTGCCGATCTCCTGCTCCCGGCGGATGATCTCCTCGCAGTCCTTGGCGTTCTGGCTCAGGGGCTTCTCACAGAAGCACCACTTCTCCTCTGCCAGAGTCTTCATGACGTAGTCGTGATGGGTAGGATCGATGGAGGTGATGACCACGGCCTCCACCTCAGGGTCCTTGATCATGCCGTCGCAGTCGTTGCCATAGGACTTGATGCCGTACTTGGCGGCAGTCTCGTCGGCGGCAGCAGCCACATAGTCGCTGACGGCCACGACCGTGGCGCCGGGGACCGTCTCGATAATGCGGCGGCAGTGATCCTTGCCGATGGCGCCGCAGCCGATGATGCCGATTTTCAGAACCTTATCCATGATTGTGTACCTTCCTTTATTTGAAAATGAGGATATGCAGTTGTAAGGCCGCCCGTTTCAGCGGGGAAAGGCAGCTATGATGATGTCTGGCAGATGCGCCCCCCATTTTCTTTTTGAGACATCAAAAAGAAAATGCGCCGCGCCCGGTGGAAAAGAAAACATGTTCGGCGGGTCGGTCTGCGCAGGCGCAGACCTCCTGCCGCCGGCGGGGGATGGTTGACGGTCCCTTGCGGCAGTCAGGGACGGAAACGCGCTACCCTTGGGGAAACCACCAGCCCGGGGAAGTCAGGGATACATCCTGCGCCGCTTTTCGCTGCCGCTCTCCTGGCAGTTCGGGGAAGCCCGGAGATCTTCCTGTAGGGGCGGTTATCAACCGCCCGCCGCACCGTGGCCCGGACGGTCATAGACGTGCCGACCGGGGCGGCAGCTCAGTAATCAAGAATAATCTTCCGGCACTTGGTACAGCGGGAGGCTGGGATATAAGGTGGCGTAATGAGCGGGGTATCCTGCCTGCTCAAATGCTCTGCATCCTTAGACAAGTCCGGTGGTCCGGCTTTCCGAGGCTTTGGCAGCCAATAGATTCCATAGTTGCTTTGCAAAGCGCCGCTCCCCATTTCCGCGCCGCAAAAAGGACAATTCAAACGAATCTCCTCCTCTTTCGATACCCGCAGAAAAGGGACTTGGGAAAACCAAGGGTTTTCCCAGTTCTTTCGCCAGCGGCGAAAGAAGATCTTTCAATCATTTTCGGCAGGACATGCGCCTGCCGAAAATTCCCCGCCCCAGGCGCCTGGGGCGCCGTTCACCAGTGACCGATGTCACTGGTGGTAGGGGAGGTCGAGGGGGAGCAAGCTCCCCCTTGAGAGGATCAATACTTCCGGGCGTCCCTCACGTGGTCCAGGTGATCCTGATAGGCCGCTAGGTTCTCCGGCCGCTCGGACACCTCCGTGTCGCCCACGCGCCACCAGGAGCCGTAGCCGTCGGTCATGGTCTTGGGCAGCACCTTGATGTCAAACAGCACCGGGCGGTCCTTCACCTTCTTGGCGTCCTCGAAGGCCGCCGCCAGCTCCTCCATGGTGCGGATGGAGTAGCTCTTGCAGCCGTAGCCCTCCGCTACCTTGGCGTAATCGATGTTCAGGAAGTCACCGAACAGACCGTCCTTGCTGCGGTACCGCAGCTCCGTGCAGAGCGTCACGTTGCCGTGGCCCACCTGCAGGTTGTTGATGCAGCCGAAGGAGGCGTTATCGAACAGGCAGATGTTGATCTTCTTGCGCTCCATAACAGCGGTGACCAGCTCGCCGTGGAGCATGTTGAAGCTGCCGTCGCCGCACATGGCGTAGACTTCCCGCTTGTCGCCAATGGCCAGCTTCACGCCCAGGGCACCGGCGATCTCATAGCCCATGGTGGAGTAGCCGTACTCCATGTTATAGCAGTCGATGCCGGTGGGCCGCCACATCCGCTGCATGTCGCCGGGCAGGGAGCCGGCGGCGCCGATAGCCACGTCGCCCTCGCTCATCATGGCGTTGATGGCGCCCAGCACGGTGGTCTGGCACAGGCCTGCGTCCAGGTCCTTGGCGAACCGCTTGGCGGAGTCGGCGTTGGCGTCGTTGATGATAGGTTTCCAGCTCTTCTTGTCCTCAAAGGTGATATGGTCCAGGCGCTCCAGCTCCTTGGCCCACTTCTCGCGGGCGGCGGACACTTCAGTGGTGTAGGGAGCCTTGTAGCCCTCCAGCTTCGCCAGCAGGCGGGGCAGGGCATCCTTGGCGTCGGCCACCACGGGCACGGCGTCCATCTTCAGGGCCTGGAACTCGGACACATTGATGTTGACGAACTTGCAGGTGTCCTTGAACAGCCACTTGGAGGCGGTGGTGAAGTCGGTGTAGCGGGTGCCCACGCCGATGACCACGTCCGCCTTCTTGGCAATATCGTTGGCGGCGGAGCAGCCGGTGACGCCCAGGCCGCCCAGGTTCAGGGGGTGGGTCCACTCGATGGCGCTCTTGCCGGCCTGGGTTTCGCCGAAGGGGATGCCGGTGGCCTCTGCGAAGGCCCGGAACTCCTCGTGGGCCTCAGAGTAACGGACGCCGCCGCCGCAGACCAGAATGGGCCGCTTGGCCTTCTTGATGACCTCCGCCGCGTCGGCCAGAGCGGCCTCGGTGGCGGGACGGCGCTCCAGACGCCAGACGCGCTTCTTGAAGAAGCTCTCGGGATAGTCATAGGCCTCGCCCTCCACGTCCTGAGGCATGGCGATGCAGACGGCGCCGGTGTTGGCGGGGTCCGTCAGCACCCGGAAAGCGGAGATCATGGCGCTCATCAGCTGCTCCGGCCGGACGATGCGGTCCCAGTAGCGGCAGACGGCCTTGAAGGCGTCGTTGGTGGAGATGGAGAGGTTGTTGGTCTGCTCCACCTGCTGGAGCACGGGGTCCGGCTGGCGGCAGGCGTACACGTCGCCGGGCAGCACCAACAGGGGGATGTTGTTGGCGGTGGCGGTGCCGCAGGCGGTGACCATGTTGGCCGCGCCGGGGCCCACGGAGGAGGTGGCCACGCAAATCTGCTTGCGCTTCATCTGCTTGGCGAAGGCCACGGCTGCCTGGGCCATGCCCTGCTCATTCTGGCCGTGCCAGATCTCCAGGTGCTTGGCCTCCTGGCTCAGGGCCTGGCCCAGGCCCACCACGTTGCCGTGGCCGGGGATGATGAATACACCGCGGACGAAGCGGCTCTGTTCGCCGTCCACTTCGATATACTGGTTCTCAAGGAAACGGACCAAAGCCTGCGCCATGGTCAAACGAACGGTTTTCATGGGGTGATTACCTCCTGTCAGTGATTGGGATAGATGTGGTCGTTGGCATCGGCCTTCCACAGCCAAGCGTGCTCCGGATCGTCGATGCGGGTCTTGTCCCAGGGATCCCCCTCCAGGTGCCGGATGCCCCAGGCGTAGCACATGGCATAGCCCGGCGCGGCGGTCTGGGAGTGGAAGCCATGGTTGATGACGGCGCAGCCATTGTGCTGCGTCTTGAAGATCTCGCCGTTGGCAAAGCCCGCGCCGAAGCCGTCGGGATAGTCGAAGCGGTAGAAGTACACCTCCGGCTGGGGATGGTGGTGGGGCGGATAGGAGCTCCACTTGCCGGGCAGATTCAGCACCTCGCCCAGGACCATCTTGGAGAAGGGGGCGTTGTCCAGGTCGAAGAAGGTCTTGATCTCCCGGGACATGCAGCCCATCAGCTCGCCGCCAAAGCCCTTGTGCTCCACCTGGACCTTGTCCGGGGTGTACATGACGGCCTCATAGGGCGTCTCGTTGACAGTGGCCTGGATATACAGCTCACTGTGGGCCTTGGCGGTGATGGTCACCTTCGTGCCGCAGCCGGCCAGCAGGCAGTAGGCATCGTGGTGGAAGCAGTCAGGGCGGTCGGCCTCCACCTTCTTCCCGTCCCACTCATAGGTGACAGAGCCGGAAAACAGGAGGATTGCCGCCTCTTTTTTGGCATCCTCATAGACGTAGGTATCCCCCGCCTCCATCAGCAGCAGGCCCACGTCCATCTGGGTTCCCATGTCGTCCACAGAGGAGTCAATATAGGCATTGTACCCGTTCTTCAGCTCGGCGTTCTTGTTCATATAGGCCATTGGAGTCATCTCCTAAATAAAGATTGTTGCTCAAATTCCATTCGTGCCAGCGGCGCGATGCATTTCAACCATTTTCGGCAGGACATGCGCCTGCCGAAAATACATTGACTTAGCCGCCCTGGGCGGCGTCCCCTGTGACCGACGTCACTGGGGCGGGGGGCGGTCGAGGGGGGGCGCAGTCCCCCTTCGAATTAGAGTCCCGTATGCTCCCGGATGTACTTCCGTGCCTTCATGGCATACTCCAGCGGATTGGCCTTGGCAGGATCCTGTTCCGCCTCCACCAGCAGCCAGCCCTGGTAGCCGGCATCCGCCAGCACCTTGAACACAGGATCGAAGTCCACGTCGCCGTCACCGGGGACGGTGAAGGCGCCATTGCGGACGGCCTGCAGGAAGGACCAGTCATTCTTCCGGGCCTCTTCCACCACGGGCAGCCGCATATCCTTCAGGTGGACGTGGCCCACCCGGTCCACGTACTTCTTCAGCATAGCCAGGGGGTCCTCGCCGGCGAAGGTGAAGTGGCCGGTGTCATAGCACAGGAACACATACCGGGGATCGGTGTTGGCCATCATGCGGTCCGTCTCCTCGCTGGTCTGGACCACGGTGCCCATGTGGTGGTGGAAGCACAGCTTGAAGCCCCGGTCCGCAGCGATCTTGCCCAGCTTGTTGAGGCCATCGCACAGGAGCTTCCACTCGGCGTCGTCCATCACATGCTTGTGGCCGCCGGTGAGCACGGGTACGTCCATCTTGCCCTGGATGGAGTAGCTCTGCTCGCTGACGTTGATGCGGTTGGCGCCCACAGCAGCCAGGAAGTCCAGGTTGGCGATGAAGTCCTTCTCCTCCTCCTCAAAGGGGCGGGTCAGGAGGAAGGATGAGTACCAGCGGCTGGCGATGCGCATGCCGCGCAGGTCCAGGGCCTTCTTCAGCTCGGCAGGATCCTTGGGATACTTGTTGCCGATCTCGCAGCCGGTGAAGCCCGCCAGTGCCATCTCGCTGACGGTCTGCTGGAAGGTGTTCTCCCCGCCCAGCTCCGGCATATCGTCGTTGCACCAGCCGATAGGTGCAATGCCCAGGAATACGTGGTTGGAATCAAACATTGGAATTTCCCCCTTGTGAAGCCTCAGAATTTTTCCAGCGGTCCCGTGAGAGCGGGCCGCATGTTTTGCACACTTCTCTCCATTCTGTGTTCGTTCACAGAAATGTGGAAAGCAATCACACGCCTCTCTGCGTGCTCTCTTACAAACTATCATTTTTAGGGAGAAAAATCAACTTCTTTTCCAGGGCCTCCGCCATTTTTTCTATTTTAGCCAAACGGCTCCTCTCTTTTTCGTAGATATAACCGTACTGTCTCCAACCCCCGCAGCGGATGTGCCCGATTTCTCCCTCGTTTCGTCCACAAAAGACTCTGTCCGCCGGAAATCCGGCCCCACTCGCTTTTCCATTCGCTTTTAAAATTGTGTGGGAGATGGCAGCAAATTTTATCACGTCTCCATTCCATATTCAGCGTCAGATCCCTAATCTGATTCCACAACTTCTTTCATTAGGGTGTCTTTTGCCTTATTTAAGCCAAGGATCATCATTTATCGCAGAGAACAACATCCCTTAGGCACCGCTTACTTCAGTCCATATTTCAAAGCGCGCCTCACAATCATGCCCCATATTTTGAGTAGCACCTGTCCTGTAAAGAGTGATATTCGTATTGATTATTTCAAATGTTTTCCTACGATTAATTTAATTTCTTTACATCAAAGCCGTCAATGCATTCCTTCCCGCTTGCTGATCCTCTCCCCACAGTAAAGACTTGATGAAATTTTGACAACAGCCCTGATACACTTTATTGGTCAGAATGGCCTAAAAAGAGATACGGTTTGCATCCTCCTTTGGAATGGAATCACAATAAACCATTCCAAAAAAGAATGCAAACCATATTTCTTTACTTTTTTATTTCTAAATTCTATTTTACCTTATTTATATAGATTATCGAGCAGTTATTTTTTCTTCCCCAGCAGGATCTCGGGCGTTTTTACGATCAATCTGCCTTATAAAAGGCGAAAATGCAAAGGATAGTACCTGCGGTCGAAATTCTACTGGTATTTTCTCATAAAGCGGCGCCCTGTCTTCACTCGAGATCACATGCCAGTCATCTGCTGAGTAGGAATCCGCACTTCACCGCCCTGTCTGCAGTTGACCTCCTCTGGTTCATGAAATGTCGGGACAACCCGATGTAACGCCTCCCGGATACAGGAAGGGTTGTCCTTTTCTAAAGCATTCTGGAGAATTACTAGCTTCTCTTTCAACTCACCAGGCGTAATTGCCGGTTGCCGCTCAATAAATATCTGGCTGTTCTCTGTCTGCTCAATATCCCGACTGGCAATTAGGAGTTCCTCATAAAGTTTCTCACCAGGCCGCAGTCCCGTCTCTATAATATCGATGTCCCGATAAGGCACATACCCAGAGAGGCGAATCATATTCTCAGCCAAATCTAATATTTTAACCGGCTGTCCCATATTTAATACAAAAAGCTCATTTTTTCGGGCCATAGCCCCTGTCTGCAGAACGAGCTGTGCTGCCTCCTGTATTGTCATAAAGTAGCGAATAATTCTCTTATCTGTCACGGTTACAGGTCCCCCCGCCGCAATCTGCCGTTGAAAGAGCGGTACTACAGAACCGTTGGAACCCAGCACATTTCCAAATCGAACTGCAATGAAATCTGTGCCGCTGTGTCCCTTCATGGACTGAAGAATCATCTCGCAAAGCCGCTTGCTGGCTCCCATTACAGAAGTGGGGTTAACCGCCTTATCTGTGGAAATCAGAAGGAATTTTTTAACCTGAAACTCATCTGCAATCTGTACAAGGTTCAGTGTTCCAAACACATTGTTTCGAATGGCCTCCTGGGGACTATTCTCCATAAGAGGTACGTGTTTATGTGCAGCAGCATGGAATACAACATCTGGATGATATGCATCAAATATCTGTCGCATCCGTGCTTTATCCTGAACCGATGCGATTTCTACCTTTAAGTTAAGACGCCCTCCATATTGATAGAGCAGTTCTTGCTGGATATCATAGGCTCCGTTTTCATAAATATCCACAATCACCAGTTCTTTAGGATCATGTTTGACAATCTGCCGACACAATTCCGAACCAATCGATCCACCGCCTCCGGTAACCATTATGACTTCTCCGGTAATATACGCATCCACCGGAGTTGGATCCAGATAGACCGGTTCCCGGCCAAGAATATCCTCAATCCGGATCTCTCGTAGTTGAGTATGTATGGGCTTCCGATGAATCATGTCTAATGTGCTTGGTAAAACAGAAACCTTGATTCCCTCCAAGCCAGACATCTTTTGAAAGATCTCATGGCGCCGGTCTTCATCGGCCGATGGTATGGCTACAATAATCTCACGAATGTCTATTGTCCGAAGGGAATCTTGCACTTGGTCGATTCTCCCTTTCACCTCTACGCCATGGATGCGCTTCCTCAATTTCTCAGGATCATCATCGAAAAAGCACTGCACATTATATCGACTGTCAGGGTTGCTTTGGAGTTCCTCCAATAATTGTACGCCTGCTGCTCCAGCTCCGACAATAGCTACCGGAATCTGGTGCCGTCCTTTGTAAAAGAGCACTCGGCTCCGATAAACTCGATAGGCAAATCGCATCATCAGCATTCCCAAAACCCACATACTGGCTACGCAGGTCAAAAGCATGAATGAGATTACACTCTGCAGAAAAAGCCGACTCAATACCTCATAGAGAAAAACTCCACAGAAAGCGGCCATCAGCAAAGAGAGATATTCTTTGCTCTCTGCGTATCTCCACAAGCTATCATAGGTGCGAAAAATAAACTGGAAAAGGACTGTACACCCATACAACAGCAAAAAATTCTGCAACAGTTGGAAAGAGCGTCCAACTGCGTCAGATAAATTATATCTCAATGAAAACCATGAGAAAAAGGCAGAAACCGCAATTAGAATAATGCTGTCGCAAACAAACAGTATCTGCTTTCGAAAATGATTCATCGATTATATTCTCCTGCTGCTACATTTTCTATCTTTTCTGGCTATCGGGTTACGATCGTATAACAAATTATACAGTCTTTTTGTCAAAAAGGGAAGCGTAAAATGTTACTATTTCTTAGTCCCTGACTTCTGATTGATTTTCTAGAGAAAAAAGCTGGAGACGGAACTCCGCCTCCAGCTTTTCATTCTTTATCCCAGTGTATTACAGCAGATGTCTTCTCAATTCTCTCTTTTGTTTCCATTTTTGCGTATATAGAATTTTGTTTATTATTGTTTTTTCACTCCCGCAGGGGCCAGAAAATTTTGAATTGTGGAGTACAAAACGAAATTGAGGAATTATCAGAGAAATTTCAGAAGCGACGCAGGCAGAAGGAACCTTCTACAGTAGGACATGTCTGCGTTTTAAAGCCGTTCCCCATACATGGCAGGTTCATCCCGGGACTTCCTCTACACGAATCATAGAGAGTCAGCAAAATATAAGCTAAATAGTCTGGCACCCAAATGAAATGCAGACGCCTGCCGCTGACTACTTACGGGCGTTGTTTCTTTGTTTCCGTTTTAGCATGCTATTTGTGTTTAATGTTATGAGTAGTGATCACATAAGGAACAAACCACATTGCTGATCACCGTCCTATTTTTACTCCATCTGTCTCGATCGGATTTCATATAGAGCTTCACACTGTATTTAATCGCTCCCTATACTCGTTGGCCTTGTCATGAAAGATTTGCTGCCACAATTCCAAGCAGAAGAAGCCCCACAGGCTACGAGAGAATGCACCCTCACCGTTGATTTTGGAAATGACTTTCGCATTATCCACATACTCTCGCTGGCGAGCCTTGGTAGTAGAAAGTGTATCGCAAATGAAATCTCGGCACTCGCCTTTTGCCCATACGGCAAAGGGCGTCGGGAAGCCCATCTTGTCCGTGCGGTTCATGACCTGCTCCGGCACATACCGGCTCATGGCCGAGCGCAGAATATACTTCATCGTTCCGTTTTTGAACTTGATGCTGGCGGGAATGGTGGCCGCGAATTCCACCAGTTCCCGGTCCAGGAACGGGACCCGGGATTCCAGGCCGTGGGCCATGCTCATGCGGTCCTCCACCTGAAGCAGGGCCGGCAGGAGCGTCTTGAAGTCAAAGTGCGTCATCCGGTCCAGATAGGACTGCTTATCCACATTCTCCGCCACGAACAGCCGTTCATAAGAGTCATAGGGATCATAGGCGGGCAGGGAGTCCCGGTGGACGCAGTCCTCCATGCCGGGGGCACGGTTGATGAGCTGGAAGTAGCGCTTGCTGGGCTCATCGAACAGCCCCTTGCTCCAGAAGCTGCGGAGCATGGGCTTGTAGTTGCGAAGAGCGGTGAGGTTGGGGATGATGGACTCGTAGGTGACCACGAAGGCGCCCTTTTGCGCCGTCCCCTCAATGGCGCCCTTGATGCACTGCTCGAAGTACGCCACCAGATACCGGGTATAGCCGCCGAAGATCTCGTCGCCGCCTTGTCCGCCCAGGACCACCTTGCGGTGCTGGGCCGCCAGCCGGGAGATCATATACTGGGAGAAGGAGCCGGGGCCGGCAACAGGGGCGTCCAGCGCATAGATCACGTTTCCAATGTTGTCGATGAAATCCTGGGCCGTGATGTCCAGCTCATAGAGCTTGAAGTCCTTTTCCCGGGCCACGGCGCGGGCATAGGCGCTTTCGTCATAATCCGGGCCGATGTTATATTTTCCGGTGAAGCCCACGAAGCTCTCACCCAACAGGTCCCGGGCCATGGCGGAAGTGATGGAGGAGTCCACGCCGCCGCTGACATATCCGCCCACCGGCACGTCGCTTCGGACATGGTATTTGATGGAGCGCTGGAACTGTGCTTCCAGCTCATCATGGAAATACTGCTCCGTATGGTATATGTCGGGGCGGTAGTAGACCTGCCAGTACCGGCGGCGCTTGATGGAGCCGTCGGCCGCGATCGTCATGCGGTGAGCCGG
>NZ_CAKVVF010000014.1:0-33916 GCF_934833455.1 Oscillibacter sp. KLE 1728 | reverse complement strand
GCGGGAAATAGATCGACCTTTGCGAAAATGCACAAAAAGTAATACCTTCATCCCTGGAAAAGTCTACCGTGCCGCACTGCACGGGGGGATTGACTGCTTCAGAAAAAAAACGCATAATAACATCTAATAGGGATTTTCCGGTCGATGCGCCGGAGAGGGAGGACGACATGAAGAAGGGATATCTGGTATTACAGGATGGCCAGGTGTTTGAGGGCTTCCGGTTCGGGGGGCCGGCGGACGCCGTGGGCGAGCTGGTGTTCACCACCGGCATGTGCGGCTATCTGGAGACACTGACGGATCCCAGCTATGCTGGACAGATCGTGATGCAGACCTATCCTCTGATCGGCAATTATGGGATCATTCCGGAGGATTTTGAAGGCGCGTGTTGCGTCCGGGGCTACGTGGTGCGGGAGTGGTGCGAGGAGCCGTCCAATTTCCGCTGCCAGGGAGACCTGGACGCTTTTTTGCGGGACCGGGGCGTGCCGGGGCTCTGGGGTGTGGACACCCGGGAGCTGACCCGGATCATCCGGGAGCACGGCGTCATGAACGCCGCGATCTGTGATGAGGTTCCGGCGGATCTGACGGCGGTGAAGACCTATGCCGTCACCGGCGTGGTGGAGGCGGAGACCTGTAAAGCAGCATCCGCCTACCCGGCGGAGGGAGAGGAGCGGTTCCGGGTGAGCCTGCTGGACTACGGCGCCAAGCGCAACATCGTCCGGGAGCTGCAAAAGCGCGGCTGCACCGTCACTGTCCTGCCTGCGCAGACCAGTGCAGAGGAGGTGCTGGCGGCCAAGCCTGACGGCGTCATGCTCTCCAACGGCCCCGGGGATCCGGCAGAGAACGTCTATCAGATTGAGCAGATCAAAAAGCTCCTGGGCAAGGTGCCCCTGTTCGGTATCTGCCTGGGCCACCAGCTGACGGCCCTGGCGGTGGGGGGCGGCACCTACAAGCTGAAATACGGCCACCGGGGGGTCAATCAGCCCGTCCGGGACCTGGAGGGCGTCCGCACCTACATCACCAGCCAGAATCATGGCTACGCCGTGGACGGTACCAGCCTGCCGGTGGGGAAGGTCCGCTTCATCAACGCCAACGACGGCACCTGCGAGGGCATCGACTATCCGGACCTGCGGGCATTCACGGTCCAGTTCCATCCAGAGGCCTGCACCGGGCCCAAGGACACATCGTTCCTGTTCGACCAATTTGTAGCTCTGATGAAAGGGGGTGACCGGTAATGCCGCTGGATAAGAGCATTCAGAAAGTGCTGGTCATCGGCTCCGGCCCCATCGTCATCGGCCAGGCGGCGGAGTTCGACTACGCCGGCGCCCAGGCCTGCCGGGTGCTGAAGGATGCCGGCATCAACGTGGTCCTCTGCAACTCCAACCCCGCCACCATTATGACGGATCAGGCCATGGCGGATGAGATCTACCTGGAGCCCCTGACCGTGGAGACCGTCAAGCGCATCATCAAGAAGGAACGCCCCGATTCCATCCTGGCGGGCCTGGGCGGCCAGACCGGCCTGACCCTGGCCATGCAGCTGGACAAGGAGGGCTTTCTCCAGGCCCAGGGCGTCCGCCTTCTGGGGACCGACGCAGCGGCCATCTCCCGGGCGGAGGACCGGGAGCTCTTCAAGGAGGCCATGGCGGAGATCGGCCAGCCGGTGATTGCCTCCGACATCGCGGAGACCGTGGACCAGGCCCTGGCGGTGGCGGAGAAGATCGGCTACCCCGTCATCGTGCGGCCCGCCTTTACCCTGGGCGGCGCGGGCGGCGGCGCGGCCAAGGATCCCGACGAGCTGAAGATCATCGCGGGCACCGGCCTGGACGCCTCGCCCATCACGCAGATTTTGGTGGAGAAGGCCATCTTCGGCTGGAAGGAGATCGAGTTCGAGACCATGCGGGACAGCGTGGGCAACGTGATCGCCGTCTGCTCCATGGAGAACCTGGACCCGGTGGGTGTCCATACCGGCGACTCCATCGTGGTGGCCCCCACCCAGACCCTGGCGGACAAGGAGTTCCAGATGCTCCGCAAGGCGTCTCTGGACATCATCACCCACCTGGGGATCGTGGGTGGCTGCAACGTGCAGCTGGCATTGAACCCGGAGAGCTTTGAGTACGCGGTCATCGAAGTGAATCCCCGGGTCAGCCGGTCCTCGGCCCTGGCCTCCAAGGCCACCGGCTACCCCATCGCCAAGATCACCACCAAGATCGCTCTGGGCTACACCCTGGACGAGATTAAAAACGACATCACGGGCAAGACCTGTGCCTGCTTCGAGCCCACCCTGGACTATATCGTGGTGAAGATGCCCAAGTGGCCCTTCGACAAGTTCGCCGATGCCAGCCGGGCCCTGGGCACGCAGATGAAGGCCACGGGCGAGGTGATGGCCATCGCCCCCAGCTTCGAGATGGCCTTGCTCAAGGCTGTCCGGGGCGCGGAGATCGGCATGGACACCCTGAACCGGAAACCGGACCACGGGGACGACGCCCCCATCCGGGAGCGGCTCCGCCGAGTGGACGATCACAGGCTCTTCACGGTGTTCGAGGCGCTGAAATCCGGCGTCACCGTAGAGGAGATCCACGACATCACCAGAATCGACCCCTGGTTCCTCTGCAAGCTGCGGAAGCTGGCGGCGTTCGAGGCTTCCATTGCAGACGGCCTGTCGGAGGCGCAGTACCGGGAGGGCAAGCGGCTGGGCTATCCCGATGAGGCTCTCCGCAGGCTTTCCGGCGGCGGAGAACTGCCGGAGCACCGGGATGCGGTGTACAAGATGGTGGACACCTGCGGCGCGGAGTTTGACGCGGAGACGCCCTATTTCTACTCCACCTATGACCGGTTCTGCGAGTCCCGGGCCTTCCCCCGCAGCGGCAAGCCGGTCATCATGGTGCTGGGCTCCGGCCCCATCCGCATCGGCCAGGGCATCGAGTTTGATTACTCCTCTGTCCACTGTGTCTGGACGCTGAAGGAGCTGGGCTACGACGTGGTGATTGTCAATAACAACCCGGAGACTGTCTCCACGGACTACGACACTGCCGACCGCCTGTATTTTGAGCCGCTGTACCCGGAGGATGTCATGCACATCATCGCCGTGGAGAAGCCGGTGGGTGTAGTGGTGGCTTTCGGCGGTCAGACGGCCATCAAGCTGACGAAATTCCTGGACAGCCGCGGCATCCCCATTCTGGGCACCAGCGCCGAGTCCATCGACATGGCGGAGGATCGGGAGCGGTTCGACGCGCTGCTGGAGCGGTTTTCCATCAAGCGGGCCGCCGGCCGGGGCGTGCTGGGTATGAATGAGGCGCTGGAGGCAGCGAATGAATTGGGGTATCCTGTTCTGCTGCGGCCCAGCTACGTCATCGGCGGCCAAAACATGGTCATCGCCCACAACGATGAGGAAGTCCGCCGCTACATGGAGATCATCCTCTCCGGCAAGATTGAGAACCCGGTGCTGGTGGACCAGTACCTGATGGGCAAGGAGCTGGAGGTGGACGTCATCTCTGACGGCACCGATGTACTGATCCCCGGCGTCATGCAGCACATCGAACGTACCGGCGTCCACTCCGGCGACTCCATCGCCGTGTACCCGCCCTTTTCCATCGGGGACAAGATGCTCCAGACCATCGTGGACTGCTCCGAAAAGCTGGCCCTGTCCCTCAAGACCCGGGGGCTTATCAACATCCAGTACCTGATCTATCAGGGAGAGCTGTACGTCATTGAGGTGAACCCCCGGGCCAGCCGGACGGTGCCCTATATCTCCAAGGTCACCGGCGTACCCATGGTGGACCTGGCCACCCGGGTCATGGTGGGCCAGCCCCTGAAGGCCTTGGGCTATGGCACGGGCCTGTACAAACGTCCGCCCTACGTGGCGGTGAAGGTGCCGGTGTTCTCCTTCGAGAAGATTACCGACGCCAACGCCGCCCTGTCCCCGGAGATGAAATCTACCGGCGAGGTGCTGGGCCTGGGCGCCAATATGCAGGAGGCGCTGTTCAAAGGCCTGGTCTCCGCCGGGTACAAGGTGGAGAAGAGCGGACACGCGGGGGTATTGATCTCCGTGAACCGCCGGGACCAGCCGGAGATTGTCAACATCGCCCGGAAGCTGGATGAAATGGGCTTCCGCCTCTACGCCACCGACGGCACCGCACGGGAGATCTCCCGCCTGGGCACGGACGTGGAGGTGGTGGGCAAGCTGGGCCGGGACAACCGGGTCTTCCAGCTGCTGGAGTCCGGCAGGATCGACTACGTGATCCTCACCGGCTCTACGGAGCCGGAGTATATCCGGGACTTCATCCACCTGAACCACCGGTGCGTCCAGCTGGGCATTCCCTGCCTGACCTCGCTGGATACGGCCGGTGCCCTGACGGACATCCTGGCCAGCCGCTACAACCAGGAGAACACGGAGCTCGTCGATATCTGCCATCTGCGGACGGAGCGGCAGAAGCTGCCCTTCGCCAAAATGCAGACCTGCGGCAACGACTACATCTTCCTGGAGAATTTCAGCGGGGAGATCACCTGCCCGGAGTCCCTGTGCGTCACCCTCTGCGACCGGCACTACGGCATCGGTGCCGACGGCATCATCCTCATGGAGGGATCCCGGAAGGCGGATGCCAAGATGCGGATGTTCAACGCCGACGGGTCTGAGGGCTCCATGGCCGGCAACGCCCTGCGGTGTATGGCGAAGTACCTCTATGACAACGGTATCGTCCGCAAGGAGGAAATGACCCTGGAGACGGACAAGGGCACCAAGACCGTCCGGGTCTACACCACCGACGGCAGGGTGACCTCCGCCTGCGTGGACATGGGCTACGCGACCCTGGACACCACGGCCCTCCGGCTGAATATCCCGAAGCGGCAGGTGGTGAACTATCCGGTGGAGATTGCCGGGCAGCCCTGGGAGATCACCTGCGTGGACATGGGCAATCCCCACTGCGTGGTGTTCTGTTCCCGGGTGGACGGCGTGGATGTGGCCCGGATCGGGCCGCAGTTTGAACATGCGCCTTATTTTCCGGACCGGATCAACACGGAGTTTATCCGGGTGGTAAATCCCAGCACCATCAAGATGCGGGTCTGGGAGCGGGGCAGCGGTGAGACGCTGGCCTGCGGCACCGGCGCCTGTGCCGCGGTGGTGGCGGCGGTGGCCAACGGCCTCTGTGAAAAGGGACGGGACATCACGGTCCGGGTCCAGGGCGGCGACCTGGTGGTGCATTACACCGACGAAGCCGTCACCCTCACCGGCGATGCCAAGCTGGTCTACACCGGCGTAGTGGAGTACTGAGCGCAGCACAGCCCCGGCATCCGTTTAGATGCCGGGGCTGTAAAATTTCTGTAAGGACCAGGAAAGCCGCCCGGTTTGGATTGACACGATGCAGCGGCCCCGGTAGAATGGAGAAAACCGGCCCCGGGCCGAGAAGAGAAAGGAGCACACCATGGAATATCAGATCGAGGGAGCACCGCTGCCGGTGGTGATCTGCCAGCTGGAGGCCGGCGAGACCATGCTCACCGAGCGGGGGAGCATGAGCTGGATGACCCCCAACATGAAGATGGAGACCAGCACCAACGGCGGTCTGGGGAAGGCGTTTGGGCGGATGCTCTCCGGCGACTCCATTTTCCAGAACCGCTACACCGCCCAGGGCGGCCAAGGACTGATCGCCTTTGCCTCCAGCTTCCCGGGCAGCATCCGGGCCTTTGACATCGGTCCGGGCCGGGAGCTGGTGGTGCAGAAGAGCGGCTTCCTGGCCAGCGAGGCGGGCGTCCAGCTGTCCGTCTTTTTCCAGAAGAAGCTGGGTTCCGGCTTCTTCGGCGGCGAGGGCTTCATCATGCAGAAGCTCTCCGGCCGGGGGATTGCCTTCACCGAGTTCGACGGGCATATCGTGGAATATGACCTGGATCCCGGTGAGTCCCTGGTGGTGGATACCGGATATCTGGCGGCCATGGATGCCACCTGCTCCATGGATATCCAGGCAGTCCCGGGGCTCAAGAACATGGTGTTCGGCGGTGAGGGAATCTTCAACACCATTATCACCGGACCGGGCCATGTCTATCTCCAGACCATGCCGATCTCTCAGGTGGCAGGGGTTCTGCGGCCCTTCATGCCCACAGCGAAGTGACTTATGCATCGATACAAAGAAACCGGACCGCCCTCTTTGGGCGGTCCGGTTTTTTATGAGAGAGAAGATTACTTCTCGTCCGTGATGGCAGCCTGTGCCGCAGCCAGCCGGGCGATGGGCACCCGGAAGGGAGAGCAGGACACATAATCCAGGCCCGTCCGGTGGAAGAACTCCACACTGGAGGGGTCGCCGCCGTGCTCGCCGCACACGCCCAGATGCAGCTCGGGGTTGGTGGCGCGGCCCATCTTGCAGGCCATATCCACCAGCTTGCCCACGCCGGTCTGGTCCAGCTTGGCGAAGGGATCGTTCTCGTAGATCTTCTTGTCGTAATAGGCGTCCAGGAACTTGCCCGCGTCATCACGGCTGAAGCCGAAGGTCATCTGAGTCAGGTCGTTGGTGCCGAAGGAGAAGAAGTCCGCCTGCTTGGCGATCTCATCGGCGGTCAGCGCGGCCCGGGGGATCTCGATCATGGTGCCCACCAGGTACTTCATGTTGGAGCCGGCCTCCTTGATGATGGCATCGGCGGTCTCCACCACGACCTTCTTCACGTATGCCAGCTCCTTGACCTCGCCCACCAGGGGGATCATGATCTCAGGCACCATGGTCCACTCGGGATGCTTGGCCTGGACGTTCAGCGCAGCCTTGATGACGGCGCGGGTCTGCATGGCGGCGATCTCCGGATAGGTGACCGCCAGACGGCAGCCCCGGTGACCCATCATGGGGTTGAACTCGTGCAGGCCGGCGATGATGGCCTTGATCTCCGCAACGCTCTTGCCCATGTCCTTGGCCAGCAGCTCGATGTCGGCCTCCTCAGTGGGCACGAACTCGTGCAGCGGGGGATCCAGGAAACGGATGGTGACAGGCAGGCCCTCCATGGCCTCATAGATGCCCTCGAAGTCGGACTGCTGCATAGGCTCCAGAACAGCCAGAGCGGCCTCACGCTGCTCCACGGTGTCGGAGCAGATCATTCGGCGGATGGCGGGAATGCGGTCTGCGTCAAAGAACATGTGCTCGGTACGGCACAGGCCGATGCCCTCAGCGCCGAACTTCCGGGCCTGGGCGGCGTCGTGGGGGGTGTCCGCATTGGTGCGGACCTTCAGGCGGCGGTACTGGTCGGCCCAGCCCATGACCCGGCCGAACTCGCCGCCGATAGAGGCGTCCACCGTGGGGATGGCGCCGTCGTAGATCTTGCCGGTGGAACCGTCGATGGACAGCCAGTCGCCTTCGTGGAAGGTCTTGCCGGAGAGCTCAAACTGCTTATTCTCCTCGTCCATCTTGATGGCGCCGCAGCCGGAGACGCAGCACTTGCCCATGCCGCGGGCCACCACGGCCGCGTGGGAGGTCATGCCGCCCCGCACAGTCAGGATGCCCTGAGCAGCCTTCATGCCCTCGATATCCTCAGGTGAGGTCTCCAGCCGGACCAGGACCACCTTCTCGCCGCGCTCGGCCCAGGCCTTGGCGTCCTCAGCGGAGAAGACGACCTTGCCGCAGGCGGCGCCGGGAGAGGCGGCCAGGGCGCTGCCGATCACGGGGGTCTTCTTCAGCACCTCGCCGTCAAACTGGGGATGCAGCAGGGTGTCCAGGGTGCGGGGATCGATCATGGCCACGGCCTGCTTTTCGTCGATCATCCCCTCGTCCACCAGGTCGCAGGCGATCTTGAGCGCAGCAGCAGGGGTGCGCTTGCCGTTGCGGGTCTGCAGCATATAGAGCTTGCCGTTCTCCACGGTGAACTCCATGTCCTGCATATCGTGATAGTGATCCTCCAGGATCTTGCAAACCTTCTCGAACTGGGCGAAGGCCTCGGGGAACTTTTCGCTCATTTCGCTGATGGGCATGGGAGTCCGGATGCCGGCCACCACGTCCTCGCCCTGGGCGTTGGTCAGGAACTCACCGAACAGCTTCTTCTCGCCGGTGGCGGGGTTGCGGGTGAAGGCCACGCCGGTGCCGCAGTCGTCGCCCATGTTGCCGAAGGCCATGGACTGGACGTTGACGGCGGTGCCCCAGGAGTAGGGGATGTCGTTGTCCCGGCGGTACACGTTGGCGCGGGGATTGTCCCAGGAGCGGAACACGGCCTTGATGGCGCCCATCAGCTGCTCCTTGGGGTCGGTGGGGAAGTCCTGGCCGATCTTGGACTTGTACTCGGCCTTGAACTGGCCGGCCAGCTCCTTCAGGTCGTCGGCAGTCAGCTCCACGTCCTGGGTGACGCCGCGGGCCTCCTTCATCTGGTCGATGAGCTGCTCAAAGTACTTCTTGCCCACTTCCATCACCACGTCGGAGTACATCTGGATGAAGCGGCGGTAGCAGTCCCAGGCCCAGCGGGGGTTGCCGGACTTCTTGGCCAGCACGTCCACCACGTCCTCGTTCAGACCCAGATTCAGGATGGTGTCCATCATGCCGGGCATGGAGGCCCGGGCGCCGGAACGCACGGAGACCAGCAGGGGGTTCTCCAGATCGCCGAACTTCTTGCCGGTGATGCCCTCCAACTTGGTGATATACTCCATGATCTCCGCCTGGATCCCGTCGTTGATCTTCTGGCCGTCCTCATAGTACTGGGTGCAGGCCTCGGTGGTGATGGTGAAGCCCTGGGGCACCGGCAGGCCAATGTTGGTCATTTCGGCCAGATTGGCACCCTTGCCGCCAAGCAGCTCCCGCATGTTGGCGTTGCCCTCGCTGAACAAATAGACATATTTTTTGCTCATGTAGTCCAAACCTCTCTTTCCTGCCGCAGTCGAAAGTCGGGTGGACTCCAATCTGCGGTTAAACGATTAGCCCATTTTGATAACGATAACATTATATTGGGAATTTTTTCGGAAAACAATACATAAAAATGCTAAGAAATTTGGGGATAGCTGGAGTATTTTCACAAATGTTTGTGCAATCCACACAATTAACAGTTGCGCAACAAAGAAAATATTTACGTTCTTTCCTTTTTCGGGGCCATGTGGTACAATGGCTCCAGTGTGCCCGCCGGAAGGCCGCCGGGCGCCCCAAACACCCGGCGCCGCCGGAAAATCTGCAGATCAGCCCGTGCTCACAGCGGGAAAAGGAGAGTACGCCATGTCCCTGTTCGGCCTGCGGCCGGAGGAGCCAGCCGCCATCCGCATCCGGGAGGCCGCCACTCGCGGCACCCTGTCCCACGCCCTGCTGCTCACCGGCAGCGGCGACCGGATGTCCGCCGCCTGCTTTGCCGCCGCCGCCCTGGAGTGCACGGGGGAGGAGAGCCGCCCCTGCGGCGTCTGCCCCGCCTGCCGGAAGGTGCTGGCGGGCATCCATCCGGACGTGATCACCGTCCGGGACCCAGACCATAAGAACATCGCCGTGGACGTGGTGCGCGCCATCCGGGCAGACGCCTACATCCGCCCCAACGAGGGGCGGCGGAAGGTCTATGTGTTTCCGGACTGCGCCCTGCTGACGGAACAGGACCAGAACGTGTTGCTGAAGGTGGTGGAGGAGGGGCCGCCCTATGCGGCCTTTCTCTTCTGTGCGGAAAATGCCGCTGTGGTGCTCCAGACCCTGCGCTCCCGGTGCGTGGAGCTGAAGCTGCACCCGGCTGCGGAAGGCGGCGGTGAAGAGGTCCAGGCGGCAGAGGCCCTGTGCCGCTGCCTGGCCGCCCGGAAGCGGGGAAAGGTGACGGAGCTGGTGGTGCGGCTGGAGAAAAAGCGCATCACCCGGGAGGACCTGTCCGCCCTGCTGGAGCGGAGCCGGGCCCTGTGCGCGGCGGCGCTGCTGCTGCAATATGGACAGGAACCGGAGGAAAGCTGCCGGGAAATCGCCCCAATTCTCGCGAAAAACTTGACAAAATCCCAAATCATGCGCACAATAGAGCTGTTACAGAAGTATCGCGGGGAGTGCACGTACAACGTGGGAACCGGCCATGTGCTGGGCGCCATCGCGGTGGAATTGGAGGGCATCCTTTGACAGAAGTTATCAGCGTCCGCTTTCGAGGCGGCTGTAAAAATTACTATTTCAATCCAAACGGCAACCAGGTGAAGATGGGAGACCAGGTGATCGTGGAGACCGCCCAAGGCCCGGAATTCGCCACCTGCACGGAGGGGAACCACGAGGTGGAGGACTCCGCCATTGTCAAGCCTCTGAGCCCTATGCTGCGGATGGCCACGGACAGCGACCGCCGCACCGTGGAGCAGAACAAGAAGCGGGAGAGCGAGGCCTTTGACATCTGTGAGAAGAAGATCGCCGCCCACGGGCTGGAGATGAAGCTGGTGAACGTGTCCGCCAGCTTTGACGGCAACAAGATCGTCTTCTACTTTACCGCCGACGGCCGGGTGGACTTCCGGGAGTTGGTGCGGGATCTGGCCGGGGTGTTCCGGGCCCGGATCGAGCTGCGGCAGATCGGCGTCCGGGACGAGGCCAAGATGATCGGCGGTCTGGGGATCTGCGGCAGACCCTTCTGCTGCTCCCAGTTTCTGGACGGGTTCCTGCCCGTGTCCATCAAAATGGCCAAGACCCAGAACCTCAGCCTGAATCCCACCAAAATCTCCGGCACCTGCGGGCGGCTGATGTGCTGCCTGAAATACGAGCAGAACGTCTATGAGGACGCAGCCAAGCGGATGCCCAAGGCAGAATCCTTTGTTCAGACGCCGGACGGCCCCGGCAATGTGAAGAGCGTGGACCTGCTGCGGGAGACCGTGAAGGTCAGCCTGGACAGTGCGCCGGAGCCTTTGAAGTGCTATCACAACTGTGAGGTGTGCGTTCTGCGCAACGGCAAGGGCAGCCGGGAGGGCATCGCCATTCCGGAGCGCCCCGCCCGCTACGTGGAGCCGAAGGAGGCGGAGGAGTTCCGGGAGGAGGCCCCGGCCCTGATGCCGCCCTTCTATATGGACACGCAGCTGGAAGAGGCGCCCATGCGGGAGAAGATCGGCGCACCCGGCAGCGGCGACGGCAAGCCACGCCGCCGGCATCGGGGCGGCCGCCGGAGAGGGGGAGCCAAAAGCGGAGAGGGGGTCGAGCAGCCCAAGGCCGAGGCCAGGGGGCCGGAGAAGAAGGAAGGGCGGCCCCGTCCCCCCAAACAGGAGAGCAGGCCTGCGCAGCCCAAGCTGGCAGAAGCCAGACCTGGGGAGAACAGGGCGGCGGCCCCGGACGGTGAAGGCGAGGCCAAGCGCCGCCGCAGGCCCCACCACCGGGGGGGGCGCCGCCGGAACAAAAACGGCGGCGAGGGCGGCGGTTCCGCCCCCAAGAGTGAGTGAATCCGGCTGGACCGCCGCCCCTTTTTCGGGCGGCGGTCTTTTGAAATGCCGGGAGAGCAGGCAGATGGAGCGGATCTGCCTTTTCAGAGAGATAGGATGGAGGAGTTTTTATGGGAAAATTTGACGGTGTACTGCTGGCCAGCGATTTTGACAATACCCTGCTGAATACGGAGACGGCCCGGCGCACGGGCGCCGAGGTGCCGGAGGTGTCCCGCCGGAACCGGGAGGCGCTGGAGTATTTCATGGCCGGCGGCGGGAGATTTGCCATCGCCACCGGCCGGGCGCTGGCGGCCTTCATCAAATTCGCGGATCAGGTGCCCATGAACGCGCCGGGCATTGTGTGCAACGGCGCGGCCCTGTATGATTTTCAGAAGGGGGAGTATCTGGAGACCATTCTGCTGGACGAGAGCACCCGCCGGCGGGGACAGGAGACTCTGGACCGATTCCCCACGCTGGCGGTGGAGGCATACCACATCGACAACGTGATCCACGCCGTCCGGCCCAATCTCTATACCCGCCAGCATGAGCACGTCACTCATGTGAGCGTGGTGGAAAAGCCCTCCCTGCTGGATGTGCCCCTGCCGCTGGGAAAGATCATGTTTGAGGAGGACCACGCCGTTTTGGAGGAGGTCAAGGCGTTTCTGCAGTCCCAGCCCTGGGCGGGGGAGTATGAGATCTTCTTCTCTGACCGGACACTGCTGGAGGTCACCGCCAGAGGCGCCACCAAGGGTGGCATGGTGGCCCGGCTGGCGGAGCGGCTGGGCATCTCCCGCCAGCACGTCTACTGCGCCGGGGACGAGGCCAACGACCTGTCCATGCTGACCTGGGCGGCGGAGGGATTTGCCCCCGCCAACTGCGTACCCGCTGTCCGGGCCTGCGGGGCCACCATCGTGGCAGATGCGGACCACGACACTCTGGCGGACATCGTGTCCCGCCTGGACAAAATGTACGCCTGAGCGCCGGAAACACCGCTCCGCTACCTGTGGTAGCGGAAATTCCAGGTTTGGTTGCTGGCATGTCCCGGTATCGTCTGGTATCCTGAACGTGTGAAAACGGCAGGGGAGGGAAGCGCCATGACCTTTGGAGAGAAGCTGCAAAAGCTCCGGACCCGGGCGGGATTGAGCCAGGACCAGCTTGCCAAGCTGCTGGATGTGAGCCGCCAGGCGGTGAGCAAGTGGGAGCGGAACGAGGCCATGCCGGAGGTGGAGAAGCTCGTCCGCATCAGCCGCCAGTTCGGCGTGTCCACGGATTACTTATTGCTGGAAGAACTAGAGGAGCCGGAGACGGCCAATACCACGGCTCCTGCGGCGGGCCTGTGGGTCCGGGTCAAGCAATGGTACCGGAACAGGGGCTATCTGCTGGCCTGGGTTCTGGCGGCCTGGGGTGTCTGGAACCTGGTTGACCTGGCTGTTCTTGCGGCCAATACATACCAGCAGGCGCAGGACCTCGAGAATTTTGCCTGGGTGAAATACGTGCAGATGGTGTATATTCCCACAATGATTCCCCATGTGCTGCTGATTCTCGTGTCTGTGATTCTGGTATTCCGGGGCCGCCAATTGGCAGGGCGGCTTCGTTGGTATTATCTGGGCTGGCTCCTGGTGCTGATGGGTCTGCTGAACATGCGGCTCCCCCTTCCCGCGCCTCTGCGGTTTTTGCAGACGGGGCCGGTCTGGAGTATTTCCACTGCGTTGCTGGTGTATCTGGCGGAGTATGGGCCGGAGAATATGTGGGAATTTCTGGAGGTGACTTTTTGGGACGACCTGCCCTGTCTTCTGGTGACCATTTTGGGCTTCGCCATCCTCATCCTGGGCTGCCGGTATGATCAGAGAACCTCCCTCCGCAAAATCGAATAACCGATGAATCCCTTGCGCCGCAGCGATAAGCCGCTGCGGCGCTTTTGCCTCTCCAAAATTTTTTTCGAATCCACTTGACAAATCTGGAGAATGTGCTATTGTATTACTTGCTTAGTACAACAACACAAATGGGAGGTGCTTCTGTGAAGTGGCAGTTTTCCAATGACGCGCCGATCTATTCCCAGCTGATCGCGCAGATCAAGGTGGGCATTGTCTCCGGCGCGTTCCCGCCGGGGGAGCGGCTGCCTTCCGTGCGGGACCTGGCTACGGAGGCCGGGGTGAATCCCAACACCATGCAGCGGGCCCTGACGGAGCTGGAGCGGGACGGACTGGTATACAGCCAGCGAACCACGGGTAGATTTGTGACGGAGGATCAGGCCATGATTGCATCTGCAAAGAGAAGTTTGGCGGAGCGCCACATTCAGGCGTTCCTGGAGGCCATGACCCACCTGGGCTATGGCCGGGAGGAGATCCTGACGCTGCTGCGGCAGGAGGAGACCAAGGGAGGAGAAGACAATGGCAGTTCTGGAATGTAAAGATCTGAGCAAGCACTACGGCAACGCGCCGGCGCTGAACCATGTGAGCCTGGCGGTGGAACCGGGCCGGATCGTGGGATTGCTGGGCCCCAACGGCAGCGGCAAGACCACCCTCATCAAGCTGGCCAACGGCCTGCTGACCCCCAGCGAGGGAGAGGTGCTGGTATGCGATATGGCCCCTGGAAAGGAGAGCCACGCCAGCGTCAGCTACCTGCCGGAGCGGACCTGCATCCCCACTTGGATGTCCGTGAAGCAGCTGCTGGATTTCTATGGCGACTTCTACCGGGACTTCAATCGGAAGGCGGCGGAGGAGATGCTCACCCATCTGAACATCCGCCTGACCCAGCGGATCAAGCAGATGTCTAAGGGAACCCGGGAGAAGGTGCAGCTCATCATGGTGATGAGCCGGGCGGCAAAGCTGTATCTGCTGGATGAGCCCATCGGCGGCGTGGACCCCGCCACCCGGGACTACATCCTCTCCACCATCATCGGCAATTACAATCCCGAGGCGGCAGTGATTATCTCCACCCACCTGATCGCCGATGTGGAAAAGGTTCTGGACGAGGTCATTTTCATCAATCAGGGCCAGGTGGTGCTCCAGTCCTCTGTGGATGAGATCCGGGAGGAGAAGGGCATGAGCGTGGACGCCCTGTTCCGGGAGGTGTTCAAATGCTGACGAAACTCTTGAAGCACGAATTCCGTGCCACGGCCCGCATCATGGGGCCTTTGTACCTGGTTCTGCTGGCGGTGGCCCTGGGCTTCAATTTCTCCGCCAGGCTGATGGACTCAGGCAACTTTGTGCTGAATATGCTGGCCGCTTTGGTGGTCATGGCCTATGTGGTGGCCATTACCGCCGTGTTCATTGTGGCGTTCATTCTGATGCTCCAGCGGTTCTACAAAAATCTGCTGGGGGACGAGGGCTACATCATGTTCACTCTGCCCGCCTCGGTTCACCAGCATGTGTGGAGCAAGCTGATCGTCTCCGCCGTGTGGTTCATCGCCACCGGCGTGGTGGTGTTCCTGTCTGTTTTTGTGGCGGCCTTCAACGTGAGCTTCTTGACGGATTTGGCGAGTGTTTTCCCCAAGCTGTTCCAGCAGATGACCGCCTACTACGCCGTCAACGGCACCGTTTTCGCGCTGGAGCTTCTGGCGCTGATGCTGGCAGCCTGCATGAGTTTCTCCCTGCAGTTCTATGCCGCTCTGGCGGCGGGCCACAGCTTTGCCAACCATAAGATGGCCCTGTCCGTGGCGTTCTTCTTTGCGTTCCAGTTTGTGGTGCAGATGGCGGGGGCCATTGTTCTGGTCCTGCTGGACGAGGGGCCGCTGCACCAGTTCCTGCTGACGCTGGATTTCCAGCTCACCGGCGTGGCGGCGGTCCACTTCACGATGGTGGCTCTGCTCCTGCTGACAGTGCTCTACGGCGCGATTTTCTATATTGTAACCACAATTACCTTGAAAAAGCGCTTGAATCTGGAGTAAACTGGACCATACGCTTCCGGCGGGCCGTGGGAGTGATCCCACGGCCCCGGAAATCTTAAGGGAGGCCGCCATGCCCGTAGAGGAAAACCTGATGCAAGCGATCCTGCTGACCTTCGGCACCGCTATGGTGCCGGTGCTGGAGCTCCGGGGCGCCATTCCTGTGGGAGTGGCGGCGGGACTCTCCCCGGCCGCGGCCTGCCTGGTGTCCATCCTGGGCAATATGGTGCCGGTGCCCTTTATCCTGCTGCTGATCCGCCGGATCTTCGACTGGCTCCGGGGCACCTGCCTTTTCGGCCCCAGGATCGACTGGCTGGAGCGCCGGGCTCACCTGAAGGGCCGGATGGTGCGGAAGTACCGCCTGCCGGGACTCATCATTCTGGTAGCCATCCCCCTGCCGGGGACCGGGGCCTGGACGGGGGCTCTGGTGGCGGCCCTGCTGGACATCCGGATGCGCCACGCGCTGCCCGCCATCTTCCTGGGCGTGGTGATTGCCGGGGCCATCGTCACCACGCTGACCTACGGCGTGGTGCAGCTGTTTTGAATCTTATAAGGGGTTCGTTATCTATGAGGAAATTCCTTTTTGCATGTGGCATGATTTCCTTGATGCTGTTTACCCTGACCGCCTGCGGCAGTGAGGACCCGGCAGAGGAGATCTCCCGAGCGCTGCACATCGATGTGTCCGCCGGAGAGGAGATCTCCTCTTCTGACACCCACGGCGGCTTCCACGGCGACGGCATTTCCTGCGTTGCCCTGCAGTTTCCTGACAGCCAGGTAGCCGACGCCATTGCGGCGAACGCCGCCTGGACACCGCTTCCCCTGGACGAGACGGCCCAGGCACTGGCCTATGGCGTCACCCGAGAGGACGGCGGCGAAGTTTTCAGCGCGGGCCCTTATCTCACCGATGACAGCGGGGATCCCCTGCTGCCGGGGATCGCCAATGGCTTCTACCGCCTGATTGACCGCCACAGTGACGCCGGGGATGGACAAAACCTTCTGGAGCGGGCTTCGCTGAATGTCACCTTGGCCGTGTATGACGCGGACAGCGACACGCTGTATTTCTGCGAAATGGATACCTGACTGACATCCCGGTGGGCGAACGAGGGCAGAAGGAGATCCAACCCATCCGCAGGGGCCGATGCCCTCATCGACCCGCAGCCCAGATGCCCCGTGACCGCCGGGGGAACGGCAGCGGGGAGAGCCCTCAACGAACCCCACCCACTGAAAAACACAGGAGGCAGCCATGAAAAGACATATAATCCCCTGTATCCTTTCCCTGACTCTGCTGCTGACCGCCTGCGGCGGGGAACAAGCTGCGGCCGACACCGCTGAAGAGGCAGTGAAGGACCACTACTACCAGATTCTGGACGCCGCCGGTAAAGAGCTGTACACCGTCACAGACAGCGGGGCCGTGGCGGAGATCGACGCCCTCATCAACAAGGCCGGCGGCGAGAACGCCGACCACGGGAATGCGGAGGGAGACCCTCTCTACACTTATGTCTACTGGCAGGAGACTACCCTCCACGCTGGGGAGGACCCGGATGCGGAGCGGGAATACCTGGAGGTCTTCCGGACCCAGGTGCGGCAGGGCAGCAACGCCGTCACCACGGAGGTCCTGTCCGATACCCTGGAGGGCGTTGGGAGCTTTGTAGGCGTGGAAGGACTGGGCGGTCTGCTGACGTTTACCGCTGAAGTGCCCCGGGAAACGGCGGACGCCCTGCGGGACCCGGCGCAGTTTGCCGGGGCGTGAGCAATACAAAATAGATGCGGCGCATCCGTTTCAGGGTGCGCCGCACGTTTGCTTTTAGGGGTGTGCCGGCCCATACCACTCCCCAGGGGGGCCTCCCAGACGGGAACAAAAAAGAGCGGGACACACAGCATCCCGCTCTTTGATCAACCCTCTGCGGAGAATACCTTCCGTCCCTCGCTCCAGACCGCCCGGATGGCGCCGCCCTGACGCAGATACACCGCCCGCTCCAGCCGCTCCTGGGGCGTCATGGGATGGGGCTGGGGAAGATCATCGTCCGCCAGGACCAGGGCGTGGAGATGATTGCCTGGGGCAAAGCCCGGCTGCTCGGCGAAGTATGCCGCACCGGCGGAGGTGGCCAGGTACCAGCCCTCCGGCACCGTGAGGAAATCCGTCTCCCAGTTGTCCAGCACCCGCCGGGCCTTGGAGGCCCGGATGGAGGCGGCCACCACATCGAACATGTGCAGGTGGTCCCCGCCGGCAATGTCGCTGCCCAGGGCCACCTTCACGCCCTCATTCAGCATGGCCCGCACCGGCGCCACGCCGGAGCAGATGTTCTGGTTGGAGTCGGCGCAATGGACCGCTGTCACGCCGGCGTCCCGCATGGCCTGCCGCTCCCGCGCATCGGACCAGACGCAGTGGGCCATGACGGTGCGGCTGGTCCACAGGCCGTATTTGGCATAGGTCTCCCAGTACTGCTGGCAGCCCGGGTGGAGCTGGCGCACCCAGGCCATCTCTGCCTGGTTCTCCGACAGGTGGGACTGGACGGGGAGATCCCGCTCCGCCGCCAGTTTGCCCAGAAACGCCATCAGCTCGTCAGTGCAGGAGGGGGTGAACCGGGGCGTCAGCATGGGCTTCACCAGGCGGAAGTCCTGACAGGCATCCAGCCAGCGGAGCGTCTCACGCCTGGACTCCTCTGTGGTCTCCTCCAACAGGCCGGGGGCAGCGTTCCGGTCCATGTTCACCTTGCCCACGTAGCCGGTGACGCCGGCCTTCTCCAGTTCCTCCATCAGGATCAGCGTGGCGTCCGTGTGGAGAGAGGAGAACATGCACACCCGCGTGGTGCCGTTTGCAATAAGCTCCCGGGCCAGGCGGCTGTAAATCTCCCGGGCGTAGCCTGTGTCCGCGAACCGGGCCTCTGTGGGAAAGGCGTATGCGTTCAGCCAGTCCAGCAGGGGCAGGTCCATGCCCATCCCCAGCATGGGGTACTGAGGCGCATGGAGGTGCAGATCCGCAAAGGACTGGAGGATCAGCGCGTCTCCCCAGTCCTCCACCGGGGCACCGGCGTACTGCTCGGGCAAAGACCCGTACACACCCCGGATGAGGCCGTCCTCGGCCACCAGATATCCGCCCGGCAGGGCATCCAGCTGTCCCGGGGTGGGAGCGGACAGAATAGTTCCCTTGATGATCGTCAGTGACATGGCAAATCTCCTTTTGTTTCCGTTCCGGATTTTTCAGACAGAAAAGAAGCGCCTGCCGGCAGGGGATGGCCCCTTCCAACAGACACTCATAGAAGAGCCTTCGGCGGCTCCGTAGAGACGTTCGCGCCATGACAGCGAACTTATATGAGCTTTTCCTGCTGCCTATACCATATCACACATCGTCCCCGGATGCAAGCCCTGTCACGCCGGGAAGTCCTGCCGCTTATACTGGCATACGGGCGGTGTTCCGCCTGAATCAGAGAAAAGGCGTTGGTGCTATGCTGCAGTCTCTTGGCTGGGCGGCCCTGGGTACGGGCTTCACATTTTTGATGACCGCTCTGGGCGCGGCCATGGTGTTTTTTTTCGCCGGGGAACCCCGGCCCCACTTTCAAAAGACCCTGCTGGGCTTTGCTGCTGGAGTCATGACGGCGGCCTCCGTGTGGAGCCTGCTGCTGCCGGCCATCGACCGGGCCGCAGAGGGGGCGCTGCCGGACTGGCTGCCCGCCGCGGGCGGAATGCTGTTGGGCGTGGTCTTCCTGTCCGCTCTGGATGCCCTGCTGCCCCATCTGCGGCGGGACCGGACCTGGCAGGATGCCTCTTGGCGGCAGACCACTCTGCTGATGACAGCCATCACCCTACATAACGTCCCGGAGGGGATGGCGGTGGGGCTGGCCTTCGCCCTGGTGTCCGGAGGGGAGGGCTTTGCCGGGGCGGCGGCCCTGGCCATGGGCATCGGCATCCAGAATTTTCCGGAGGGAGCCGCCGTGGCTCTGCCCCTGCGGCAGGGCGGCTGGTCCCGTCCCAGGGCCTTTGTGGGGGGAATGCTCTCCGGCGCCGTGGAGCCGGTGTTCGGCGTGCTGGCGGCACTGGCCGCGGCCGGTGTGGACCCGCTGATGCCCTGGTTGCTGAGTTTTGCTGCCGGAGCGATGCTGTACGTGGTGGTGGAGGAGTTGATTCCCCAGGCCCACAGCCGGGCGGGGACCTGCGGTTTTGTGATGGGATTCCTGGTGATGATGGTGCTGGACGTGGCACTGGGCGGCTGAGACCGCCCTCTGGACTCCGGCAGAAAAGGGCCGGGAGGCCGCCTGCAGGCGGTCTCCCGGTCTTGCGCAGCTCAGGCCTCTCTGCTGGGCTGCAGAGCCAGAATCACCAGAGTGGCTTCGCCGTCCCGAACGGTAACGCTGCTGTTGCTGTTCAGGGAAAAACGGGTAGCCTCCTCCACGGAGATGATGAAAGAGGCAGAGCCGGATACACTGGTATTGTCGATACCGGTCCGATTGTAGACGCCGTACTCCAGATGACCGCGTCCTCCGTAGCCCGGTGTGATTTGAAGATATCCGGCGGTCAGAAGGTTGGCGGCAAAGTGGTAGGCAATGAGATATACTCCCGGTTGCAGGAGGAGCTGAGTGGTAGATTCCTGCACAATGTGGCCGGTCACATCCGTTGCTGCCGCACTCAAAGAGATTGAGCTGCCGTTGAAAAACTCCTGCTGGTAGGTGACAAAAGACGCATAGGCCGGAATACCCGACGGACCCTGAGGTCCTTGGGGACCCTGAAGTCCTTGGGGACCCTGGAGTCCTTGTGGGCCCTGGAATCCTTGTGGGCCCTGAGGTCCTTCCGGCCCCTGAGGCCCTTGCGGCCCCTGAGGTCCCTCCGGCCCCTGAGGTCCTTCCGGCCCCTGAGGCCCTTGCGGCCCCTGAGGTCCCTCCGGCCCCTGAGGTCCTTCCGGCCCCTGGGGTCCTTCCGTCCCCTGAGGCCCTTCCGGTCCCTGAGGCCCTTCCGGACCCTGGCAGCCGATTGGCCCCCGGGGTCCAGCCGGGCCCGGATTACCCCTTGGAATGGCAAAGTCCAGCTCCACACCGCAGGGCGTGGGCGAGGCGGTTACCCGGGCCCGGGTGCCGGGGGGTGTCGTGACAGTGCTGCCCACCGTAACAGTGGGAATGATACAACACGGGGGATAACAGAAATCCCCCTGAGAATAATGCATATACAGAAGCCTCCTCTCTGAAGGGCTAGGCCAGTATATGCCCCACAGGCCCCCTTGGGTGCGCGCTTATCCGATGGGCAGGCCGGTGAGATACCGCCGGACCACGTCCAGAGCGTGGTTGGCGGCCAGCTCCTGGATGCGGTCCCGCCGGCGGCGGCCGGAGTCCGTCCGCCGGCAGAAGGTGCCCTCCGGCGTGGCCAGGCCAATGTACACCAGCCCCACCGGGTTGTCCCGCTCATCCCGGTCCGGGCCCGCCACGCCGGTGACGGACACGGCGATGTCTGCCCCGGTGATCTGCCGGGCGCCCTCCGCCATGGCCCGGGCTGTCTCCTCCGACACGGCGCCGTACTGGTCCAGCGTTTCCTGGGGCACGCCCAGCACCGCCGCCTTGACAGAGGTCCAGTAGCTGACCACGCCGCCCCGGTACACGCTGGAGACGCCGGGCAGGGCAGTGATCCGCTCCGCCACCCGGCCGCCGGTGCAGCTCTCCGCAGTGGACAGGGTGAGATTCCGCTCCTTCAGCAGCTGGAAGCACACCGCTTCCAGGCCCTTCACATCCACGCCGTACACATAGTCTCCCAAAGCCGCGCGGACCTCTGCCACCACCGGGGCCAGCATGGCCTCCGCCTCCTCTGCGCCGGCGGCCTTGGCGGTGGCCCGCAGCCGCACCTCGCAGGGCTTGGCATAAGTGGCCAGGGTGGGGTTCACCATGCGGACCATCCGGTCATGGAGCAGCTGGTCCACAGAGCTCTCGCCCATGCCGAAGGTCATGATATCGTGGGAGACGATGACCTCTTTGGAGAGGGCGCGGAGGTACGGCTCCACGCACCGGCGGAGCATGGTCTCGCACTCGTGGGGCGGCCCCGGCAGCATCAGCACATGGACGCCGTCCGCTTCAAAGGCGCAGCCGGGAGCGGTGCCCACCGGATTGTCGAACACGGTGCAGCCCTCCGGCAGCTCCGCCTGCTGGGTGTTGTTTTCCGGCATGGGCACATGGAGGGCGGACTGATAAAAGGCCCGGATGTCCTCCAGAATATCTTCGTGCAGCACCAGCTTCTGGCCGAAGGCCGCACAGATGGTCTGTTTGGTCAGATCGTCGTAGGTAGGACCCAGGCCGCCTGTGGTGAGAATGATGTCGGCCCGGTGCCGGGCAATGTCCAGAGCCTCCCGCAGGCGCTGAGGGTTGTCCCCCACTACCGTGTGCCAGAAGACGTTGACGCCCAGGGTGGACAGGCTCTGAGAGAGCATCTGGGCGTCGGTGTTGGCGATGTTACCCAGCAGGATCTCTGTGCCGACGGCGATGATCTCCGCGGTGTGTGACATGGAAAGACCTCCTTTTTGAAACAGCGGCCCCGCCGGCGACAGGCGGCGGGGCCGGGAACAGATTGGGTCAGATCCGGGCCGGATCCGTGGACTTCACCCGCACCCAGGTCTCGTCCGCCAGGGCCTTCTGCACCAGGGACTCCACGTCCAGGGCGGCCTCCGCCTGCCGCACATCTTCCAGCCGGGGCCGGGTGGCGGGGTGGCGGGGCGTGAACACCGTGCAGCAGTCCTCATAGGGGAGGATGGAGGTGTCGAACACCCCGATCTCCCGGGACATGCGGATGATCTCCACCTTGTCCATGCCGATCAGGGGCCGCAGCACCGGCAGGGAGGTCACATCCTCGGTGACCCCCAGGGCCAGCATGGTCTGGCTGGCCACTTGGCCCAGGGACTCGCCGGTGACCAGGGCGCCGGCGTTGGCCTTCCTGGCGATGGCCTCGGCGATGCGCATCATGAACCGGCGCATGATGAGGGTGAAGTACTCCTCCGGGCAGTTCCGCCGGATCTCCTCCTGGATCTCCGTGAAGGGGACGATGTGGACCAGCAGCCGCCCGGTCCAGGCAGTCAGCAGCCGGGCCAGCTCCAGTACCTTGTCCTGGGCCTGCTGGGAGGTGTAGGGCGGGGAGACAAAGTGGACCATCTCCAGCTCCACGCCCCGGCGGGCCATCATCCAGGAGGACACCGGGGAGTCGATGCCGCCGGAGAGCAGGCTCACCGCCCGGCCGCCCATGCCGATGGGCAGGCCGCCCGCGCCGGGAACAGAGGGAGTATGAACGTAGGCGTACTTCTCCCGGATCTCCACAAATACCGTCAGATCGGGAGTGTGGACATCCACCGCCACATGGGGGAACAGCTCCGCCAGATCGCCGCCCACAGCTTGGCTCAGCTGGATGGAGTTCATGGGAAACATCTTGTCTGCCCGCTTGCTCTCCACCTTGAAGCTCTTCGCAACGGCAAAGGCGTCCGCCAGATAGGTCCGGGCGGCCTCCACAATGGCGTCCACTGTCTTTTCACAGGGCACGGCCCGGGCCACGGCGGCAATGCCGAACACCTGGCGGCAGGCGTCCCAGGCGGCCTCCATATCGCAGTCCTCTCCCTGGGGCTCCACGTAGATGGTGCTCTGCCGGAGGGAGCACTGGAAGCTGCCGCAGTTTTTCACCCGGCGGCGGACGTTGGCCAGCAGCTTGTCCTCAAAGGACTGGCGATTCTGTCCCTTCAGGACCACCTCGCCCAGTTTCAGCAAAAAGATCTCCTGCGGGGCAGGGGAAGCATTCATCATAACGGACCTCCATATCAGAACAGTTTGGAATATCGGCCCCTATTATAGCGCATTTTTCCGGGAATAGAAAGCCTGTTTTGTAGGGAAGGACCAGCGGCGCGAAAAAAATAAAAAAATTTTCCGCACGGTGCAATAAAACCTCTTCTGGCGCCGTTAATGGTGCAGAAGGGGCGGGAGAGACCCGCCGAATGCAGAACATGAAAAGGAGAATGAACAATGAAGCAGAACGGTTTCTGGAAGGGCTTCGGCTCCGGTTTGGTCCTGACGGTCCTGATCGCAGCACTGTGCGTCACGGCCACCGCCACCTCCAAGCGCAGCATCCAGGTGGAGGACGGCATCGGCATCACCCTCAACGGCGCCAGATTCACCCCGCGGGATGCCGCCGGAAAGCAGGTCCCCGTGTTCCTCTACAACGGCACCACCTATGTCCCCGTCCGGGCCATCAGCGAGGCCATGGGTATGGACGTGTCCTTCAACTCGGCCACCCGCACGGTCCAGCTGACCACCGCGGACCGGACCGCCAGCCAGCAGGGCGCCTCTTCCGCCTCCGGCAATTATATCAGTGCCGACCGGGCCAAGCAGATCGCCCTGAATGACGCCGGTGTCAAAGAGGCCAACGCCGTGTTCCTGCGGGCCAACCTGGACTGGGATGACGGCCGGATGAAGTATGAGGTGGAGTTTTACAGCGGCACCACCGAATATGACTACGACATCGACGCCGTCACCGGCGCCATCCTCAGCTCCGATCGGGAGCTGGAGAATTTCCAGATCTGGAACAACGGCACCAGCCGCCCCTCCGGGAACGGCAGCAACTCTTCCAGCGGTGACTATATCACCGCAGAGCGGGCCCAGCAGATCGCCCTGGCGGAGACGCCCAGCGGCTCCACGGTGGTGAAGTGCCAGTTTGACTGGGATGACGGCCGGGCGCAGTATGAAGTCGAGATCCGCAACGGCTGGACCGAGTACGAATTTGAGATCGACGCCGTCACCGGCACCATCTTCAGCCGGGACATCGACAACGACCGCTGGTGATCTTCCCCAGAGTCCCAAAGAGACGCCCGTCAGGGCGTCTCTTTTTATGGGGGAAAAGGAGCTCTTGCCCGCCGTCCAGCCCTCTGCTATAATGGAGGGACAACAAGGGGAAACCAAATTATGGAGGGGAAGTTTATGAAGATCGTGGCCATCAACGGCAGTCCCAGAAAGAACGGCAACACCGCCCAGGTGCTGGAGGTGGTCCGGCGGGAGGTGGAGGCCGCCGGGGTGGAGTTCCAGGTGTTCCAGCCCGGGGCGAAGGTCCATCCCTGCATGGCCTGCTACCACTGCCTGAACACCGGCAGCCTCCGGTGTGTCCAGACCGACGATATGGTCAACGACATCATCGCCGCCTGCATCGAGGCGGACGGCATCCTGCTGGCAGCTCCGGTGTATCACGGCGGTATTTCCGGCAATATGAAGTGCGTGCTGGACCGGCTGATGCTGGCGGCGGGCTGCGGGGTGAATCAGCTCCACCACAAGGTGGGGGGCGCCCTGTGCACCCTGCGCCGCAGCGGCGGCATGGAGACGTATCAGCAGCTGCTGGGCACCATGGATGCCATGGAGATGGTCATCGTCACCTCCGACTACTGGGGCGCCGTACACGGCGCGGACCCCGGCGAGGCCCTGAAAGACGAGGAGGGCATGGAGGTGGCCGCCCGCCTGGGCCGGGATATGGCCTGGATGGTGAAGGTGCTGGCGGAGAGCAGGGTCCCTGTGCCGGAGAGCACGCCCCGTCCCATGATGAACTTCATCCGGTAAAGAGGCGAGTCCGCCTGTGCGGCTCCGGCGATTGGCGGAAGGAGGAATCTGGAGAATGAGCCCGCTGTATGATGGTTCCAACGGAGACGGATGGTTTTCGGTTTTTGTGATCGTACCGGTGATCGGCCTGGTGATCTGGGGCCTGAACACGTTCTGGCTGCACCGCCTGAAAAAGGGAGATATGGATTACTCGCCGGAGGGGTTCCGCAAAAGGGCCCGGATCTTCGCCATAATATTGGCAGCGGTGCTTCTGGGAGTGCCGCTGCTGGCGGCCCTGCTTCTCTGGAACCGGCACTGACCACGTTATTTCCGCCACAGTGAACCAGGCGGCCCCATTCCGGGGCCGCCTGGTTTTCTGATCCTTTGGGAATGTCCGGTTCCGGAACGGAATGGCTTCCGCCTTGCCCCCGTAAAGTCCGCTGCGCTGGGCTGCGGCGGGGACCCGGTTATCCCTTCAAAATATCGGTATTCCGGAACTGGATGGCCTCTGCCAGATGCTCCGGCCTGATGTCCGCCGCACCGTCCAGGTCCGCGATGGTCCGGGCTACCCGCAGGATCCGATCATGAGACCGGGCGGTGAGGCCCATCCGCTCGAAGGCGGACTTCATCAGCGCATCGCCGGCGTGGTCCAGGCAGCAGAACTGCCCGATCATGGGGGCGGTCATGTGGGCGTTGCAGGTGACGCCGGTGCCGGCAAAGCGGGCGGTCTGGACAGCCCGGGCCGCGTCCACCCGGCACTTCACATCGGCGGAGCTCTCCGGCGTCTCTTTCCGCCGCATGGATGCGTATTCCACCGCGGGAACACTGACGTGGAGGTCGATCCGGTCCAGCAGGGGGCCGGAGATCTTCTCCACATACTTGGCCACCTCCCGGTCCGAGCAGGTACACCGCCCGGAGGGGTGCCCTCGCCAGCCGCACCGACAGGGGTTCATGGCGCACACCAGCTGGAACCGGGCGGGCAGGTGCAGCGTCCCGCCGGAGCGGGCCACTGTCACCGTGCCGTCCTCCAGGGGCTGGCGCATGGCCTCCAGCACGTCCCGGTGGAACTCCGGCAGCTCGTCCAGAAACAGCACGCCGTTGTGGGCCAGGGAGATCTCCCCCGGCCGCAGCAGCGGCCCGCCTCCAGTGAGGGCGGCGGCGGATGCGGTGTGGTGGGGGCTGCGGAAGGGGCGCCGGGTCAGCAGGGGGTGCTGCGGGTCCGCCAGCCCCGCCACGGACCAGATGCCGGAGACCTCCAGCGCCTCCTCCCGGCTCATATCCGGCAGGATGGAGGGCAGCCGCTTGGCCAGCATGGACTTGCCTGCGCCGGGGGAGCCGATCAGCAGCAGGTTGTGGCCGCCTGCCGCGGCGATCTCCAGGGCCCGCCTGGCATTTTCCTGGCCCATCACATCCCGCAGATCCGGCCCGGCGGCCTCCTCTGCCTCCGGCACCCAGGCCGGGGCGGGGGAGAGGCGCTCCTCGCCCCGCAAGTGGCGCACCAGCGCCCCCACATCCGGTACGCCGTAGACGGTGAGGCCGCCTGCCAGCGTGGCCTCAGCGGCGTTCTCCGCCGGGACATACAGCTCCTTCACACCGGCGTCCCGGGCTGCCAGGGCCATGGGCAGCACGCCGGTGACGCCCCGCAGCGCCCCGGTGAGGGACAGCTCCCCGATAAACGCCGCTTGCTGGGCCGGCGGCGGCAGCTCCCGTCCTGCGGCCAGCAGCCCCACAAAGATGGGCAGGTCGTAGACTGTGCCCGCCTTTTTCTGCCCGGCCGGGGCCAGATTCACCGTGATTCGGCTGACGGGGAACTTGGCCCCGCAGTTCTTCACCGCCGCCCGGACTCGCTCCCGGGCCTCCCGCACGGCGGCGTCCGGCAGACCCACGATGTCAAAGGCGGGCAGCCCGCCGGAGAGGAAGCACTCCGCGCTGACCGCATACCCGGCAATGCCGTTCAGTCCCAGGGAGCGCACCGTCACCACCATAAACGACCACCTCCAGAAGCCCTCCCGCTCCAGGCTGCCGCCCGCTGCCGGAAGAGCCGATTGCGAATTGTCGAAAACCGCCGTTTTCACGGAAGTCAGTTTACCACAAAACGACGAAATAAGAAACCCCGGATTCCAAAACTGGCCTGAAAATTCCAGGAAGTCTTGACGTTTCCGCAGAAACCAGAAAATTTGCGCAAAAAATAACAAGGCAGTTATTTACACGGCAAATTTCAAGTGATATAATAACACTGCATGAGCATTCGGGGGAATGCGACCGTGTTCATGTTGGTTCAGAATGCTGTCGTGTGGGCAGCACATTTATAGGAGGTAAGTTTATGGCAAGAAAGTTCAAGTCCATGGACGGTAACAACGCAGCTGCGTATGTCAGCTATGCGTTTACCGAAGTGGCGGGGATCTATCCCATCACCCCGTCCTCTCCCATGGCAGACTTGGTCGACCAGTGGTCCGCCGCTGGTCAGAAGAACATTTTCGGCACCACTGTCAAGGTCGTCGAGATGCAGTCCGAGGCGGGTGCCTCCGGCACGGTCCACGGCTCCCTGGCCGCCGGTGCGCTGACCACCACCTACACCGCATCCCAGGGCCTGCTGCTGATGATCCCCAATATGTACAAGATCGCCGGCGAGCTGCTGCCCTGCGTGTTCCATGTGTCCGCCCGTACCGTGTCCACCCACGCCCTGAACATTTTCGGCGACCACTCCGACGTCATGGCCTGCCGCCAGACCGGCTTCGCCATGCTGTGCGAGGGCAACGTGCAGGAGGTCATGGACCTGGCGCCCGTGGCCCATCTGGCCGCCATTGAGGGCCGCGTTCCCTTCGTGAACTTCTTCGACGGTTTCCGGACCTCTCACGAGATCCAGAAGGTCGCCGTGTGGGATTACGATGACCTGAAGGAGATGTGCGACATGGACGCCGTGGCGGCGTTCCGCAAGCACGCCCTGAATCCCGAGCGGCCCAACATGCGCGGCTCTCACGAGAACGGCGACATCTTCTTCCAGCATCGTGAGGCCTGCAACAGCTACTACACCGCTCTGCCCGACGTGGTGGAGAAGTACATGGGCAAGATCAACGAGAAGCTGGGTACCGACTATCAGCTGTTCAACTACTACGGCGCTGCCGACGCAGACCGCGTCATCATCGCCATGGGCTCCATCTGCGACGTGGCTGAGGAGGTCATCGACTATCTGAATGCGGGCGGCGAGAAGGTGGGCCTCATCAAGGTCCGGCTGTACCGGCCCTGGCGTGCGGACAAGCTGCTCGCCGCCATCCCCGCCACCTGCAAGAAGATCGCCGTGCTGGACCGCACCAAGGAGCCCGGCTCCCAGGGCGAGCCCCTGTACATGGACGTGGTCACTGCTCTGGCCAACGCCGGCCGGACCGACATCCAGGTGATCGGCGGCCGTTACGGCCTGGGCAGCAAGGACACCCCGCCCGCCTCCGTCTTCGCCGTGTATGACGAGCTGAAGAAGGATTCCATGAAGCGCGAGTTCACCATCGGCATCGTGGACGATGTGACCCACCTGAGCCTGGAGGAGAAGCCCGCTCCCAGCGTGGCTCCCGCCGGTACGATTGAGTGCAAGTTCTGGGGCCTGGGCGGCGACGGCACCGTGGGCGCCAACAAGAACTCCATCAAGATCATCGGCGACCATACCGACAAGTATGTCCAGGCGTACTTCCAGTACGACTCCAAGAAGACCGGCGGCGTCACCATCAGCCACCTGCGCTTCGGCGACTCCCCCATCAAGTCTTCCTACTACATCAACAAGGCCGACTTCGTGGCCTGCCACGTGCCCGCCTACATCACCAAGCACTTCCCCATTGTCCGGGACGTGAAGCCCGGCGGTGTGTTCCTGATCAACTGCCAGTGGAGCGACGAGGAGCTGAGCCACCATCTGGATGCCGCCTCCAAGCGCTACATCGCCAAGAACAACATTCAGGTCTACACCATCAACGCCATCGACCTGGCCAAGGAAATCGGCATGGGCAAGCGCACCAACACCATCCTGCAGTCCGCCTTCTTCTCTCTGGCTAAGGTCATGCCTGAGAGCGAGGCTGTGGGCTACATGAAGGACGCCGCCACCCACTCCTACCTGAAGAAGGGCCAGGACATCGTGGACATGAACCACAAGGCCATCGACGCCGGCGCCACCGCCTACAAGAAGTTCGATGTGCCCGCCGACTGGGCCAACGCTGTGGACGAGGCCGAGCCCGTCAAGCACGAGGGCCCCGCCGCTCTGGTGGAGCAGGTCAGCACGATTCTGGACCCCGTGGGCCGCATGGACGGCGACAGCCTGCCCGTGTCCGCCTTCGTCAAGCATGTGGACGGCCAGTTCGAGCTGGGCGCCGCCGCCTATGAGAAGCGCGGCGTGGCCGTGTCCGTTCCCACTTGGGATTCCACCAAGTGCATCCAGTGCAACAACTGCGCCTATGTCTGCCCCCACGCCACCATCCGTCCCTTCGCTCTGACGGAGGAGGAGGCCAAGAATGCCCCCGCCGCCGCCAAGATCGTGGACGTGAAGGCCGGCAAGGGCAAGGGCGTGTACAAGTACACCATGGCCATCAGCCCGCTGGACTGCATGGGCTGCGCCGTGTGCGTGGGCCAGTGCCCGGTGGACGCCCTGACCATGGTGGACCAGGAGCAGGAGGCCGCCCAGCAGGAGGTCTTCAACTACTGCGTCTCCCAGGTGTCCGAGAAGAAGGACATGCAGGACAACACCGTCAAGGGCAGCCAGTTCCGTCAGCCCATGCTGGAGTTCTCCGGCTCCTGCGCCGGCTGCGCCGAGACCAGCTATGCCCGTCTCGTCACCCAGCTCTTCGGTGACCGGATGTACATCTCCAACGCCACCGGCTGCTCCTCCATCTGGGGCGGTCCGGCTGCCACCTCTCCCTATTGCACCAACAAGGAAGGCCATGGTCCCGCTTGGGCCAACTCCCTGTTCGAGGATAACGCTGAGCACGGCCTGGGCATGTATCTGGGCCAGCAGGCCACCCGCAGCCGTCTGGCGGATCTGACCCGGGAGCTGATTGCCAAGGATTGGGCAGTGCCCGCTCTGAAGGAGGCCGGCCAGAAGTGGCTGGACACCATGGAGGACAGCGCCGCCAACGGCGAGGCCACCAAGGCATACATCGCCGCCCTGGAGAGCAGCATCTGCACTGTGGACGAGCTGCTGGCCAATCCCAAGGCGGAGATCCATGCCTTCGGCGAGGAGCTGAAGGCAAAGGGCGAGACGCTGTGCCAGTGCGACGCCTGCAAGCTGGCTGCTGAGATTCTGGCGGACAAGGAGTTCCTGTCCAAGAAGTCCATGTGGATCTTCGGCGGCGACGGCTGGGCCTACGACATCGGCTTCGGCGGTCTGGACCACGTCCTGGCCTCCGGCAACGATGTGAATGTCTTCGTCTTTGATACCGAGGTGTACTCCAATACCGGCGGCCAGGCCTCCAAGGCGTCCAACATCGGCCAGGTGGCGCAGTTCGCCGCGGCCGGCAAGGAGATCAAGAAAAAGTCCCTGGCGGAGATCGCCATGAGTTACGGCTATATCTACGTGGCTCAGGTGGCCATGGGTGCCAACCCCGCCCAGACCCTGAAGGCCATTCAGGAGGCCGAGGCCTATCCCGGCCCGTCCCTGATTATCGGCTACGCCCCCTGCGAGATGCACTCCATCAAGGGCGGCATGATGAACTGCCAGAAGGAAATGAAGAAGGCTGTGGAGTGCGGCTACTGGAACCTGTTCCGCTTCAACCCCGCCGCTGAGGGTGCCAAGTTCACGCTGGACTCCAAGGAGCCGACTGGCGGCTATCAGGAGTTCCTGATGAACGAGGCCCGGTACAGCCGTCTGACCCGCGAGTTCCCCGACCGCGCCGGCGAGCTGTTCCAGCGCAACGAGAAAGCTGCCATGGATCGCTATCAGCACCTGCTGAAGCTGAAGGCCATGTACAGCGAGTAAGCATATACCATATCAGAGGACCGCGGGAGTTATCCCGCGGTCCTTTTCTCTGCCGGGACGTGCGCCTGGAAGACAGCCCGTCAGAGAACAGCGGCACACCGCCGTCAGAGAGGTTGAGACAGCCCCCGGACGCCGCAGCGTCCGGGGGCTGTTTCTGGTCAGACGATTCGTGGGGTTACAGCAGGGCCGCAAAGGTATCCGCCATGGCCCCGCCCTGGACCCGAGCGATTTCGGCGGCGCTGCCCGCGTCTTCCGGAAGCAGGCCCCATTCCCAGGCCAGTTCCAGAGCGGTTTGGTCCCAGGCACCCTCCGCCAGCGCATCGGGCAGAGGCGCGGTGCGGACAGCCTCCGGCTCCAGCCCCAGGGCCTCCGCAGTGCGGACGAGAAAGACGGCGGCTTCCTGCCAGGTGAGGTGCCGGGCGGCCGCAAAGGCGCCCTCCGCCGTACCGCCGGTGACGCCGGTCTCCGCGGCCCAGTTCACCGCCGGCAGGAACCACTCGATGCCCAGCAGATCCTGGAAACCGGCCTCCGCCGCTGCGGCAGGGGACCCGGCCGCAGCATACAGCTGCCCCACGAACCGCCCCCGGGTGAGCGGCGCATCCGGGTATTCCCGCTGTTCCAGCGTCTCCGGATGGGCCAGCAGCCACTCCACAGCGGTGTCTCTGCCCGCCAGGGTATCCGCCATGGTTTGGGGAACGGCGATATCCGGCTCCAGAGACTCCACGCCCCGTCCGGCGTCGGCGTCCAGCAGGGTGCCCAGGTCGATGTATTTGGAGGAGACACCAATCTGGATGCCGGAGTTGGGCAGAGAAAAGCCACTGACGGAGCCAAAGTGGTCCACGCTGCCGCTGGCAGGCTCTCCCACCAGCGGGATGCCCATTTCCTGCAGCTCTACGGCATTGATGATGGCAGAGGAGAAGGTGGCCTCTCCGATGAGTCCCACCACCTCGGTCCCATCATCCATCTCCTGCCGCAGGACGGACAGCAGAGGCCAGATTACGCCGTCTGACCCGCCGCCGTTGTTCCGCAGGTCCACGAGAACGCGGCTGTAACCTCCGGCCTCCAGGTCCGCCTGCACCTGGGCGGCAAAGTCCTCCATGGGCAGCGCCGGGTCCTCCTGGCAGACGTTGTACTGGATATAGTAGACCTGCCCGCTCAGCGGAAGTGCGCAGTAATTGCACTTCTGGCGGGCAGTGGCGGGCTGGGGCACCTCAGCGCCTAGCTGGACAATTTCCGCCTCTCCCAGGGAGAGGTAGGGCATGGGAGCGATGGAGACGGTCTTGCCGTCAGCCAGGGTGAGGGCCAGAGGCTCACCCGCCTTTGCCAGACCCAGATAGGCGTAGTAATCCGCCACATTGCACACCTGCCGGTACTGCCGCCGCAGCTTCACCGGGTTGTCGGCACTGAGCACGCGGCCAAAGGTCTTCACCACCTCTGCCATAGAGCGGCCGCCTATGGCGGTGACCTCCGCGCCCAGCAGATCCTGTTCCTCAGCCGGAACTGTGGTCAGGTACCAGTGCCCGTCCCGCCAGGACAGCACCATGGGATAGGCATTCAGCTGGTCCACCACGCTGTCCGCCACCTGGACGCTGGTGTGGGAGTCGCCCACAAGCGCGGCCAGACTCTGCAGGCCGAAGAGAAATTCTACGTCGCTTGCGGTGTCCAGATGCTCTGTAAGCTCTGCTTTGCGGGCCAGGAAGGTCTCCTCCGGCGTGTTGGCAAAAAGATCCGGATGGCTGTCTTTCAGCGTCTCATAAAATATGGTCAGGTCCTCCCGCCGGTCATCCACTGTGGATGCGCCCGGTCCGGCCGCCTGAACACCCATGCCGAGTGCCAGGACCGCCGCCAGCGCCAGAGCGCTGGTTCTTTGAATGAACTTGGATCGCTGCTGCAAATGAAATCCGCTCCTCTCGATGTACTATTACGATAGTACAATAATACAAACGGGGCCGCCTGTCAAGAGGTTTCCGCCGCAGTTTCTAATACGATGGAGCAGGGAGACTTTCTTCAAAATCAGATGAAATTTTAGAGAAGAAAAAGAAAAAAGTTCGCAAAAAATTCATGGAATTGCAGAGGGAAAGGCGCTATAATAAAAAATCTATGAAAAGAAAGAAGGTCATTCCGATGCAACAGACATTGCCGCCGGCGGCCGCGGATGCCGAACGGCATCGACAGGAACGCTCTGCGTTCCTGTATCTTCCGCTGCTGGCTTTAGCGGTCACCGTCGTGGTGGAGCTGTTCAATCACAAGAGCTTCACAGATGGGCCCGCCGGCTTTTGGCGCTTTATGACGGAGGAACCGCTGGCATTTCTGGTGAATTTCCTGATTGTACTGCTGACGCTCTGCCCCGCCTTTTTTCTGCGGCGGCGGGCGTTCTGGTGCGCATTGGTGTCCTTCTTGTGGCTGATCTGCGGCGGCGTGAACGGGTTCATCCTCCTCAACCGCATGACGCCCTTCACCGTGGCGGATCTGACGGTGTTTGAAACGGGGCTGGACACGGTCCCCAACTATCTCTCCACCGGCTACATCATTCTGCTGATCGCGGCGCTGGTGCTGGTGGCCGCAGGGCTGGTGCTGCTGTTCTGGAAGGGGCCCCGCAGCAGCTGTCCGCTGCGGACCCGGATTCTCACCGGCATCGGAGCGATGGCGGTCTCCGGCGCCCTGATGGGCGGCGGATGCGCCCTGGCCTTTTTCACAGGCAACCTGTCAGACCAGTTTGCCAACCTGGCCTTTGCCTACGAGGACTACGGCTTTTCCTACTGCTTCCTGCAGACCTGGCTGAACCGGGGGATCCGCCGCCCGGCCAATTACAGCCAGAAGGCGGTGGCGGATATTGTCCGGTCGGTGGAGGAGAAGACGGCGGCGCTCTCCGCCGATCCGCAGACGGATGTGAATGTGATCTTCATCCAGCTGGAGTCCTATATTGATCCATCCATGATCCAGGGCCTGGAGCTGTCGGAGGATCCGGTGCCCAACTGGACGGCGCTGAAGGAAGCGTATTCCTCCGGCTATCTGACGGTGCCGGTGGTGGGCGCGGGCACAGCCAATACAGAGTTCGAGGTGCTTACCGGTATGAGCAGCCGGTTCTTCGGACCCGGGGAGTACCCCTTCCAGACCTGCCTGAAGGATCAGACCGTGGAGTCTGTGGCCTACGACCTGAAGGAAAATGGCTACGCGACCCATGCCATCCACAATCACCGGGCGGCCTTTTACAGCCGGAACGAGGTCTATCCCAATCTGGGCTTTGATGATTTTACCGCCCTGGAGTATAT
>NZ_CAKVVF010000013.1:13720-35574 GCF_934833455.1 Oscillibacter sp. KLE 1728 | reverse complement strand
GAAAGGAGCATTCGCAATGTCCGACTTCATGAAATGGCTGTACGCCCACTACATCCGCCCCCAGCTGGACGCTGCCCCACCGGATGACTACGAGATGCCCCTCTCCCTTCTGGAGGGAGAGCTCACCTCTGAGATGGCGGCGGATTACGAAAAGGCCCGGGAATTCACCGCCATCCATGCCTTTCTGCTGGGCCTGCGCACCGGCCGGGGCCTGCCCCTGTGACGCCTCAGACGCCCGCCATCCTGGACAGCTCCGGCAGCCAGGCGCAGAAGGTCTCCAGATACACGCCCCGCAGGGGGTCCTCCCCTGCCTCCGCAGGCGCCGCCAGCGCGCGGGCGATCACTTCCTCCGCGTCCGGCCGGGTCACCAGCTCCGCCAGGGCGTCGTTGCCCGCCAGGGCCGCCCGCTTTCCGAACATCCCCTCCAGGTCGCTGGACACATACATGGAGGCGTTGAACGGATAGTCCAGCGCCGTCTCCAGCAGGGCCTCGGAGGTCATCTGCTCCGCCAGCCCCGCCGGCAGGCGGCAGGCGGCACGGCGGGCGTTGGCGGACAGCTCCACCCACTCCGGCGTGCCGGGCTGGACGGGAAACTGATAGGGCGCCGTCACGGAGCAGGCAGCCCGGCCTGTGACGGCCCAGGCTCCGACGGCCAGCGCCGCCGACAGCATCAGAAATGCGACGCGCTCCGCCAGGGTCCGCTTCATGAAAACCGCCTCCTCACAGCGTCAGCTGGTCCATGTCCGGCGGATCCGCCGTCATGCCGCCGGGGATGGGCTTATGCAGGTGCTGGTATGCCTTCGCCGTCACGCACCGGCCCCGGGGCGTCCGGGTCAGGAAGCCCAGCTGCATCAGGTATGGCTCGTACACGTCCTCCAGGGTCACGGCCTCCTCGCCGATGGTGGCGGCCAGGGTCTCCAGGCCCACAGGACCGCCGCCGTAGTTCTCGATGACGGCCCCCAGCATCCGCCGGTCGATGGGGTCCAGCCCCAGGTGGTCGATCTCCAGCGCGCACAGGGCCTGGTCCGCCACATCCTTGGTGATGACGCCGTCGGCCTTCACCTGGGCGAAGTCCCGGACCCGGCGCAGCATCCGGTTGGCGATCCGGGGCGTGCCCCGGCTGCGGCGGGCGATCTCATAGGCGCCCTCCGGCACGATGTCCACGTTCAAAATGGCGGCGGACCGGGTGATGATCTGAGAGAGCTCCTCCGGCGTGTACAGCTCCAGCCGCAGCGTCACGCCGAACCGGTCCCGCAGGGGCGCGGACAGCTGCCCCGCCCGGGTGGTGGCGCCGATCAGGGTGAACCTGGGCAGGTCCAGCCGGATGGAGTTGGCGCTGGGGCCCTTGCCCACGATGATGTCCAGGGCGTAGTCCTCCATGGCCGGGTACAGGATCTCCTCCACGGACCGGTTCAGCCGGTGGATCTCGTCCACAAAGAGGATGTCCCCCTCGTTGAGGTTCGTCAGCAGCGCCGCCAGATCCCCGGGCTTCTCGATGGCCGGGCCCGAGGTGATGCGGATGCCCGCCCCCATCTCCTGGGCGATGATCCCGGCCAGCGTGGTCTTGCCCAGGCCGGGCGGGCCGTGGAGCAGCACGTGGTCCAGGGCCTCTCCCCGCTTCTGGGCGGCCTGGATGAACACGGCCAGGTTGTCCTTCGCCTTCTCCTGGCCGATATACTCCCGCAGGGTCTTGGGCCGGAGGGACCCCTCCTGGGCGTCCTCCTGCAGGAAGGTCTTGGCCACGATGGGCTCTTCATAGATGTCGTTTCCAAAGTCGATGCTCATGGGTTCACTTCCTCATGTGCTCTGAATGTGCTCCAAAATTCCGGCCGGGGCGGTCAGCCCGCCTGGAACAGATGCACCGCCAGCCAGGCCAGGCCGAACACCGCGCACAGGCACAGGGCGAACACCGCGCCGCTGCGGTTGCGCTGCCGCCGCTCTTTTTCCGGCAGGCCGTGGCGCTGCTGGCCCTTATTGAGCAGGGCCGCAAAGCGGGTGCCGAATATCATGGCCAGAAAGGCCATGGCCAGCGCGGCCAGGAGCAGAATCACGGACAGGATCTTCATACTCACTTCACCATCTTTTTCAGGCACTGGCGGATGATCTCCTCCAGAGACAGAGTTTCCACGTCCACGCCCTTCAGCGCCTGGGCCACCTCGGCGCTGGTGTAGCCCAACACCGCCAGGGCTTGGGCCGCCTCTGTGGCCTTATTTGTAAAGGCCGGGACGCTCACAGCGGCTCCGCCGGAGAAGTCCAGCCCCGTGGCGGCGCTCTCCCGGGCCATCTTGTCCTTCAGCTCCAGGATGATCCGCTGGGCGATCTTCTTGCCCACGCCCGGCGCCGCCGTCAGGCTCTTCTCGTCCCCGGTGACGATGGCCATGGCCAGGGACTCCGGCGTGGCGGCGGAGAGGATGGCCAGCGCCGCCTTGGGCCCCACGCCGCTGACGCCGATCAGCAGCTTGAAGCTGTTCAGCTCGTTGGCCGTGGCGAAGCCGTACAGGCCGAAGGCGTTCTCCCCCACGTCCAGATAGGTGTAGAGCTTCCCCCGCTGGCCCTTTTTCAGCTGGGCCAGGGTGGTGTTGGTGGTCTTGCAGGCGTAGCCCACGCCGCCGCAGTCGATGACCGCCAGATAGGGCAGAATCTCTGCCACGGTGCCGTCCAGATAGTAAAACATGGATAATCACACTTTCTTGGGAGTTCGGAATTCCGGCGTCCGGCGGAGCGGTCCGGTTCCTGACTGTTCAGATCGTCTCCTTGACCCTGCTGTCCTGCAGGGGCAGGCGGGACGTGGCACTCCGGGCATGGCACAGGGCCAGGGCCAGGGCGTCCGCGGCGTCGTCGGGCCGGGGGACGGCTTTCAGGTGCAGCAGGCGGCGGGTCATGTCCATCACCTGGCGCTTTTCCGCCTTGCCGTAGCCCACCACCGCCATCTTCACCTGGGAGGGGGTGTACTCGTGGAGCGGGATCCCGCACTTTTCCGCCGTGTACAGCAGCACGCCGCGGGCGTGGGCCACGGCGATGCCGGTGGTCAGGTTCGTGTTGAAGAACAGCTCCTCGATGGAGATGACATCCGGCTTCAGCTGGCCGATCAGGTCCTCCATATCGGTGCCGATCTGGTACAGCCGCCGGGAGAGCGGCAGCCCCGCCGGGGTGGTGATGGCGCCGTAGGTAAGCATGTTCACTTGTGCCCGCTCCGCCGTGATGAGGCCGAAGCCGATGGTGGCGTAGCCGGGGTCGATGCCCAGGATCCGCATGGCGCTTTCCCTCCAGTATACATACTGTAACAGTATAACAAATTTTCCAGGGAAGCGCAACAGGGAAAACGCGCGGGCTTCTCCCCGGCAGGATCACCCCAGCCGCCGTTCGGCGGGCAAAAAAGCACCCGCCTTGCGGCGGGCGCTCTCTCGTTCGCATGGAAGGCGGGGGATTTGACTCCCCCTCGCCTATTGGATGGGAACCGCCGCATCAACGGCGGCCATCCGGTTGTAGTAGGGGTCCAGATAGGCCGTGTCGCCCGCCAGTCCCGCCAGGGGGAAGTCCTCGGTATACCACCGGTCCTCCCCCACGCGCTCCTGCGCCGTCTCGTCCCAGTAGCCGTAGGAGGAGCCGAACTGCCAGATCTCATAATAGTTCCCGTCCTCGTCCCAGGCCCCTCTGGAGAACACGCTCCCCATGGTCCGGTTCTCCATCAGCGGGGACACCAGGTACACGATCCATCCCTCCGGCAGGCGCTTTGCGCCCTGGAACCAGGTGCCCTCCGGCAGGTTTTCGGCGGTGCCCTCCGCCAGATTCAGCTTCACCGGCGGCGCGTCCTTGTCCTTCCACCGGACGCCGGTGATGTGGAGGGTCAGGTGCTCCCCCTGGCTGAAGAAGGGGCTGTCCAGCCAGAAGGTGCCCATGCCCTCCCCCTCCGGGTCCCCGGATGCGGTGATGCCGCCCAGGCTCTTTTCAAACCGCTCGCCGTGCTCGTTCTCCAGGTACAGGTCCAGGCCCGCCAGCCAGGCGGTGTTGTCCGGGTCCGCCGTCAGGGTCAGCCGCAGATGGGTGGGGTAGATTTCCGCCTCTTGCAGCGTGAAGGTCTGGCCGTCCAGGGCAAAGGTCCGGTTCAGCTCCAGCAGCGTCCCCTGGGCGGTGAAATAGGGGTCGAATTCCAGGTGGAACGTCATCTCCGCCAGATACGCCGGCTGGTCATCGACCGGCTGGTCAAAGTAGCCGTCGCCGGTGTTCTCCGCAGGCGGCCCGCCCCCGTCCTGCTCTGCCGGGTAGACCGACAGGGTCAGATCCAGGATTCCGGGCACGTCCCGGTCCACAAAGTCCCGCTTGATCTCCACCAGCTCCCCCGGCTTCTCCGTCCGGCCGCCGGCGTCTCCCGCGCTGCCGTCGCCGGGGGTGATCCGGCAGTCCGCCCACATGGGCCCCAGGTCCGGGGCATAGTCCAGGGTGTAGAAGATGTTCAGCTGTTTGCGGTCCACGATCACATACTCCACCGTGGCGGTGACGCCGTTCACCGTCTGGGACTGGCCGATGGGCTGGACGTAGTCGTTCTCCACCGCGGCGGAGAGGCTGGGCGACCAGGCCACCGCCTGGGCCAGCTCCCGCAGCACCGGCACTGAGCCGCAGGCCCGCGCGAAGGGCGGGAACAGGTTCACCAGCAGCACAAAGGCGGCGAAGCAGGCCGCCAGGCTCCCCGCCGGGACGCCGAAGAGCCGCAGGCGGCGGTCCCGTTTCCGGCGGCGCAGCGCCCGCTCCACAGCGCCGTCCAGGGCCGCCGGTGTGGTCTCCAGCTCCTGGAGCAGGGCCTGATATTCCTCGTTTCGGGTCATGCGTCTCCCTCCTCTCCCAGTTCCAGGCGCAGCAGCTGCAATGCCCGCCGCTGGCGGGTGGCCGCGGTGCCCTGGGGAATGTTCAATGCCCGGGCGGTCTCCGCCTGGGTGTATCCTGCGAAGTACCGCAGGATCACCACCGCCCGCAATTCCTCCGGCAGGCGGCGGACGGCCTCCTTCAGGGGCAGGGCGTCATAGGCATCCGGACCGGCGCTCTCCGGCAGAGCCTCCTCCCCGGCCAGGCGCCGCCGGCGCCGCAGCTCCCGGTGGCACGCGTTCAGCACAATCCGGGTGAGCCAGGTCTCAAAAAAGTCCGGCTGACGCAGCTGCCGCAAAGCCCGCAGGGCCTGGTATACGCCCTCGTCCACCGCCTCCAGGGCGTCGGCCTCGCTGCCCAGGTACAGGTACGCCGTCCGGTACAGCCGGGCCCGGAGAGCCTCCGCCCGGCGGGCGAATTCGTCGTGATCCATGGCGGTCCTCCTTTCTCTTCTCTTCACCTATTTGAGTCCCAGGCAGCCGGTTTTGTTTGCGGCGGCGGAAAATTTTTTCACAGGCAGGCAGAACGCCGCTGTGCATTTCCGTGGTCTGCCGTGCGTTTGCGCAGAAAAAAGTCCCGGCCAGGGCATGTGCCTGGACGGGACGCCTCTGCCCCTGGCCGCAGTCGGCCGGGGGCCGTCTTTGCCGTGCAAAGGCGAGGGGATCGGCAGAGGCGGGCTCTGCCCGCCGGAGCGTCGGCGGGAGGCGCCGGTGCTCCCCTTGGAATTACGCCCGGGGATGGGCTTTCTGATACACATCCTTCAGCTGGTGCTTCACCACATGGGTGTAGATCTGGGTGGAGGAGATGTCCGCATGGCCCAGCATCTCCTGGATGGACCGCAGGTCCGCGCCGTTTTCCAGCAGGTGGACGGCAAAGGAGTGGCGCAGGGTGTGGGGGGTGATGTCCTTTTCGATCCCCGCCTTCTCCTGATAGTACTTGATGATCTTCCAGAACCCCTGGCGGCTCATGCGCTCGCCGTTCATGTTCACGAACAGGGCCTGCTCGCCGCCGTCGGCGATCAACTGGGGCCGGATATCCCGCACATAGTCCTGCAGCGCCTTCACGGCCGTGTGGTACAGGGGGATGATCCGCTCCTTGCCCCGGCTGGCACATCGGATGAAGCCCGCGGAGAGATTCAGGTCCTTCAGGTCCAGGGAGATCAGCTCGCTGACCCGGATGCCGGTGGCGTACAGCAGCTCCAGCATGGCATGGTCCCGGTATCCCTTGGCGTCCACGCACCGGGGCTGCTCCAGAAACAGCTCCACCTCTTTGCTGGTGAGGATCTCCGGATACTTCCGCTCCGCCCGGTCCGCGCTGATGCTCTTGGCGGGGTTGGCCTTTACGGCGCCGGCGGAGAGCAGAAAGTTGTAAAACGACTTGACGGAGGCCAGGAACCGGGTCACCGAGGCGGCGGACTTCCCCCGCCCCCGCATCCAGCTCATGTAGTCCTGAATCATCTCTCCGCCGGCCTGCCGCAGCGTGCAGCTCTGGTGCTCCCGCAAATACGCGGAGAACTGGGTCACGTCCCGCAGATAGGAGCAGATGGTGTTCTGGGAGGCGTGACGCTCCTCCGCCAGATAAGTCCCAAAGTCCGCAATGTCGTCTCTTGCCAAGGGTGCTCTCCTCCCTCTCTCTTTCTCTCTACCCCAGGATGCGCTCCAGCATCAGCCGCAGCAGCACCGGGGACAAAAACAGCTCCGCACACACACCCGCCAGCAGCGCCAGACAGCAGGCGCCGAACCGGACCCAGCAGGCCCGGCCGTAGACCACAGGGGCAGTCCGCCGTCCTCTCCCAAAGGACACGGCCGCCAGTCCCGCGGACGTCCCCCAGGAGGCCGCCGCCAGCAGGAAATAGCAGGGCAGGGTCACCATGCACCGCAGGCCGAACACCGCCAGGGCCAGCAGCACGCCGTCCACGCCGAAGGCCGCCGTGAAGCAGCACACGGAAAAGGACAGAAAAAAGCCGTAAGCCGCCGTCACACAGGGCAGCAGCACCACCCCGATGGAGGCGAACCCCAGCAGAAATGCAAACAGCGGATAGCGGAAATAGATCACCAGGGCCGACAGAGCCGTCTGGACAGTGGGCGCTCCCTCGCCCCCCAGGCGGACGTAGTCCTCCAGATACCGCCGCAGCTCGTCCCCCGTGGTGTCCGGCACCCGGCCCGACAGGACCTGTCCCAAAAGGACGCCGGCCAGGAAGAACAGCGCCAGCAGAAGCAGGCGGGGCAGCGTGGGCAGCTGGACCGTGGGCCGCTTCGTCAATGTTCTCGTGTTCAATCCGCCTCACCTCACCGCATCCTATGCGGGGGCAGGCGGATTTATGTAGCGGTTGACGTAAGACCTTGCTTGTTCTAATATAGTTGAATTCGCCGGATTTTGCAAGGAATTTACGGGAATTTTCCGTTTTTTGTGAGTTATGGCAAAATATTATGTAAACAATATTATGTTAACTTTGTAAAATCGGCGTGAGAGATCACCTCCCCCGCCCCGAAAAACGACAATATCTTGTAGACATAAAAGCGGCGGCGCCCCACATTTGCCGCCGCCGTCTCCCCTGCCGCGGGAGACCTCCCGACTGTGGCCGCAGTCTCCGCGGCAGGGCTCAGATCTGTATTTTTGGTGAAATTCACAAGCGGCTTTTCAGGCCTTGCGGCCCCTGCGGACCGGACGGCGCTTCCGCTTCCTCCGGCGCCCGCCCAGCAGGCCCGCCAGAAGTCCCCCGCCTGCGCCGCACAGCAGCAGCACGCCCCCGCGGCCCAGCCAGGTGATCTGCTGCCAGCACAGCAGCGCCACAGCCACCACCGCCAGCAGAAAGCCTGCGGCGCTCACCATGGCGCTGGCCAGGCTGCCCCAGGAGGAGCGGCGGACACTGAGCATGGCCCCGGCGAAGGACGCCAGACAGCACGACGCCGCCACAGCGGGAAAGCTCCCCTCCTCCGGCAGCACCGCCTTCACCACCAGCGCGGACAGCAGCACCGTCAGCAGCAGATAGATCCCCAGAGACAGCGCCGCGCCCTCTACGAACACCAGCCACAGGGCTGTCTGTTTCCGCCCGTTACCCATAAAAATTCCTCCCCTGTCATCGCTCTATCCGAGCTTATGACAAGGGAGGGTGGTTTTATGATGGGTTAGTCCTTCTTTTCCTCTTCAGAGGATGCATCGGTCTCCTCGGCGGGAGCCTCGGGGATCTCCTCGGTCTTCTTGACCTCGTCCTCTTTCTTCTCCTCCTTGGAGGACTTCTCCTCGCCGGAGGACTGAACGCCGGTGGTGGAGACGGCCCACTTGGTCAGCTCCATACGGACCCGGTCGTCGCTGGTCTCGATGACGATGGTGTCCGGCTTGACCATGACGATCTTGCCCACGATGCCGCCGATGGTGGTGATGGTGTCACCCTTCTTCAGGCTGTCCCGCATCTCCTGGGCCTTTTTCTTCCGCTTGTTCTCCGGGCGGATCAGCATGAAGTAGAACACCGCAATGAGAACAACCAGCATGATGATAGAGGAGGAAGCGCCTTCCATAACAACAAAACTCCTTTTCGTTCCAAAGTCAGAATGACAATATTATAGCAGATATACCAGCTTTTGCAAGGGGGTCATGCGCGTTTTTCCAAATTTCCGCTGTAACGGGCCCGAAAATCCGCGAACGTCCCTTCGTCCAGGGCCCGGCGGATGCGGGCGGCCAGCTCATTGTAGAAGTACAGGTTGTGCAGCACCGCCAGCCGCAGGGCCAGCACCTCATCCGCCTTGAACAGGTGCCGGATGTACGCCCGGGAGAAGCGGCGGCAGGCGGGGCAGCCGCAGCTCTCGCTGATGGGCCGGGGGTCGGTGGCGTACTTCTCGTTGAGGATGTTCACCGTGCCCTCCCAGGTGAAGAGCTTGCCATGGCGGCCGTTGCGGGAGGGCATCACGCAGTCGAAGAAGTCCACGCCCCGGGCCACGCCCTCGATGATGTTGCTGGGAGTGCCCACGCCCATGAGGTACCGGGGCTTGTCCTTGGGCATGTGGGGCTCCACCGCGTCGATGATCTCGTACATCACCTCCGCGGGCTCCCCCACCGCGAGCCCCCCGATGGCGTAGCCGTCGCAGTCGATCTTGGCGATCTGGTCCATGTGCCACACCCGCAGGTCCGCAAACGTGGCGCCCTGGTTGATGCCGAAGAGCATCTGCCCCGGGTTCACCGTGTCCGGCAGGGCGTTGAGGCGGTCGTGCTCGGCCTTGCACCGCTCCAGCCAGCGGGCGGTGCGCTCACAGCTGGCCTTGGCGTATTCGTAGGTCGCGGGGTTCTCCACGCACTCGTCAAAGGCCATGGCGATGTCGCTGCCCAGGTTGGACTGGATCTGCATGGACTCCTCCGGCCCCATGAAGATCCTGTGCCCGTCGATGTGGGAGGCGAAGGTGACCCCCTCCTCCCGGATCTTCCGCAAAGAGGCCAGGGAGAACACCTGGAACCCGCCGGAGTCCGTCAGGATGGGGCCGTCCCAGTCCATGAACTTGTGGAGCCCCCCCATCTGCCGGACGATATGGTCGCCCGGCCGCAGGTGCAGGTGGTAGGTGTTGCTGAGCTCGATCTGGCAGCCCACCTCCTTCAGATCATGGGCGGAGACGCCGCCCTTGATGGCCCCCTGTGTGCCTACGTTCATGAACACCGGCGTCTGGACCACGCCGCCGTGGGCGCAGGAGAATTCGCCGCGCCGGGCGCGGCCCTCGGTTTTCAGCACTTTGAACATCCAGTGATCTCCTTAATATCGAATCTGTTCCATATTTTGTAGGGCGCATCCCGTTGGACGGGAGGAACCGGCTCCCGCCGGGGATGCCTCACAGCATCTCCTTGATCTCCTCGCAGAAGCTGGCCGCGGACTCCGTGTCCCGCATCACCAGAAAGGCCGTGTCGTCTCCCGCCAGGGACCCCACCATGTAGGCGACGCCCATGTCGTCCAGCGCGGCGCAGGCGGCGCTGGCCAGGCCCGGCATGGTCTTGATGACCACGATGTTCTGTGCGCTGTCGATGCTGGTGATGCTCTCCCGGAAGATGGTCCGCAGCTTCTCCGCGAAGTTCAGCCGGGTCCGGTTGCCGGACACGGCGTACTTGTACACTCCATGGCCCACCGGCTCCTTGATGAGGTGCATCTGCTTGATGTCCCGGGAGATGGTGGCCTGGGTGCTGGTGATCCCCCGCTCCTGGAGACGGACGAGCAGCTGCTCCTGGGTCTCGATATTCTCCTGGCTGATGATCTCCAGGATCATGCTCTGCCGGTCATTTTTCATCTTCAAATCCTCCTGGCAGCATTTTTTGTGCAAAGATCTCACAGAAGCTCCGCTCCGACAGCCGCACCAGCCGCACGGTGTGCTTGGACCGGCGGACCTGGATCTTGTCGTCGGCCTTCAGGGAGAAGGCCCGGCTCTCGTCCACGAACAGATACACCGGCTTGCGGCCGTTGCGCTCCAGCTCGATGGTCAGCGTGTGCTCCGGCGAGAGGACATAGGACGAAAAGCGCATGTTGTGGGTGCAGATGGGACAGACCACCATGGTCTGGGCCACCGGCTCCACCACCGGCCCCCCGGCGGACAGGGAGTAGGCCGTGGACCCGGTGGGCGTGGCCACGATGACGCCGTCTCCGGCGATATCCGCCAGGTGCCGCCCGTCGGAGGAGATCTTCAGATGGATCACATGGGAGATGGGACCCTCCCGGATCACCGCGTCGTTCAGGCCCAGATTCGTGTAGATCTGGCGGCCCTCCCGCTGGACGGTCACGTCCAGCATCATCCGCTGTTCCGTCTGGAAGTCCCAGTCCTTCAGCTTCCGCAGGGCCTCCAGCTCCCCGGCCTCCAGCTCCGCGATGAAGCCCAGGCCCCCCATGTTGATGCCCAGCACCGGAATCTTGTTCAGGGCCACCAGCTTGGCGAGATGCAGGATGGTGCCGTCCCCGCCGAAGGTAATCAGCAGGTCGGCGCTTTTCAGCTCCGCCGTCAGGGGCCGGGTCTTGTAGTCCCCATAGGCCCCGTCCTTCTGGTCCTTGAAGGGGGGACACACCACCGTCTGGAAGCCCATCTGCCGCAGAATGGCGTCTGCCCTGCGGGTGGTCTCCATGCCCCGGTCTCGGTTGGGGTTGGGGCAGAGGATGATCTTTTTCATGGGTTGCCTCCCTCTCCGTGCTCCTTCAGGGTCTGGTGAGACTCGTCCACCAGGGCCTTCAAGTCAAATGTACGCTCCTGCCGGGGACCCTTTTCCAGATATCCCAGGTACTCGATGTTCCCCTCCGGGCCCCGGATGGGGGAATAGGTCAGTCCCAGCACTGTGAAGCCCGCGTCCCCGGCGTGGTCCAGAAAGTGCTCCAGCACCTCCAGGTGGACCGCCGGGTCCCGGACCACGCCCTTCTTCCCCACCTTCTCGCGCCCGGCCTCGAACTGGGGTTTCACCAGGCAGGCGGCGTGGCCGCCGTCCTTCAGCAGGCCGTTCAGGGGCGGCAGGATCAGCTTCAGGGAGATGAAGCTCACGTCCACGGAGGCGAAGTCCAGCTCGTCCGGCACCTGCTCGTGGGTGAGATACCGGGCGTTGGTCCGCTCCAGGCACACCACCCTGGGGTCGCTGCGGAGCTTCCAGGCCAGCTGGCCGTAGCCCACGTCCACGGCGTAGACCTTCTCCGCGCCGTTTTGCAGCATACAGTCGGTGAAGCCGCCGGTGGAGGCGCCGATGTCGGCGCAGACGGCGCCGTTCAGGTCGATGGGGAAGGCGGCCATGGCCTTCTCCAGCTTCAGCCCGCCCCGGCTGACGTATGCCAGCGTGCCGCCCCGGACCTCGATCTGGGCGTCCTCCGCCACGGCGGTGCCGGGCTTGTCCACCCGCTGGCCGTTCACAAAGACCTCGCCGCTCATGATGACCGCCTGGGCCCGCTGGCGGCTCTCCTGAAGGCCCCGCTCCGTCAGCAGGACGTCCAGCCGTTTTTTTTCACTCATGTACGCGCCTCCTGTACCGCCCGGGCGATGCCCGCGGCGTCGATGCCTGCCTGATGCTCCAGCTGGGGCACGGTCCCCTCCGGCAGGAAGGTCTTGCCCAGGTTGATGAGCACCAGCTTCTCCGGCGCCTGGCCGTGCTGGGCCAGGATGGCCGCCGTCCGCTGGCCCACGCACCCGGCGCCGAAGGCATCCTCCGCCACTGCCAGCAGCTTCTTCCCCGCCAGCCAGGGCGCCAGCGTCTCATACTCCAGGGGGGAGATCTGATTCAGCTTCAGCACCTCGGTCCTGACGCCCTGCCGTTCCAGCAGGTCCGCCGCCGCCAGGGCCTGATTCACCAGCACGCCGTAGGTGAGGAGCGTGACGTCCTCCCCCTCCCGGAGCCGGACCACCGGCGCACCGGACCGGTCCTCCCGGTAATCGCCCTCGCCGCCCCGGGGATACCGGACCGCCACAGGCCCGTCGATCTCAAACAATGCCTGCCGCAGCATCCGCCGCAGTTCCGCAAAGCTGGCGGGGCACAGCACCGTAAACCCGGGGATCTCCGACAGGAACAGCGCGTCGAAGCAGCCGTGGTGAGTCTCGCCGTCGGCCCCCACCAGACCCGCCCGGTCCACCCCCAGCACCACATGGAGCCGCTGGAGGGCCACGTCATGGATCAGCATGTCGTAGCCCCGCTGGAGGAACGAGGAGTACACGGCAAACACCGGGAGCATCCCCTGCTTGGCCAGGCCCGCGGCCATGGCGACGCCATGCCCCTCAGCGATGGCGACATCGAAGAACCGGTCCGGGAACTCTTTGGCAAAGGGGGCCAGGCCGGTGCCGTCCGCCATGGCGGCGGTGATGGCGCAGACGCGCCCGTCCTCCGCGGCGCAGGCGGCCAGCGTCCTGCCGAACACGGCAGAGAAGTCGTCTCCCCCGCTCTTCTTCACAAGGCCCGTCTCCGGATCGAATGGCCCCACGCCGTGGAACTTGTCCGGGTTCTGCTCCGCGAAGGAGTAGCCCCTGCCCTTCACGGTCTTCACGTGGACCACCACCGGGCACTGGAGCTCCCGGGCCCAGGCCAGCACGTGGACCAGCCGGTCCAGGTCGTGGCCGTCGATGGGCCCCAGGTAGGTGAAGCCCATGTCCTCAAACAGGGTGCTGCCGGGCCACAGGGCCTTTTTCAGGGACGTCTTGACCTTGTGGTTGAACCGGTACAGCGGGTTCTCCATGGGGTGCTGTCCGAACAGGCCCCGGTACCACTTCTTGAAATGGTAGTAGGCGGGCTTGGAGCGGATCTGGCTCAGATGGCTGTCCACCGCCCCCACGTTGGGGTTGATGGACATGCCGTTGTCGTTGAGAAGGACGATCAGGGGCTCGCCGGAGGCACCGGCGTTGTTGAGGCCCTCATAGGCCAGTCCCCCGGTCAGGGCGCCGTCCCCGATCAGCGCCAGAACACTGTAATCCAAGTGCTGTAAAGTTCTTGCTCTTGCCATCCCAAGGGCCACGGAGACGGAGTTTGAGGCATGTCCGGCGATGAAGGCGTCGTGTTCGCTCTCCCGGGGCTTGGGGAAGCCGGAGAGGCCGCCGAACTGCCGCAGGGTGTCAAACAGCGCCTGCCGGCCGGTGAGGGCCTTGTGGACGTAGCACTGGTGCCCCACGTCGAACACCAGCCGGTCCTTCGATGTGTCGAAGACCCGGTGGATGGCCACCGTCAGCTCCACCGCTCCCAGGTTGGAGGCCAGATGGCCGCCGGTTTTGGACACATGCTCCACCAGGAACTGCCGCAGCTCCCGGCACAGGGGCTCCAGCTGTTCCCGGTCCAGGGCCTTCACGTCCGCCGGGGTATGGATATTCTCTAAGATCAAATGACCCAGCCTCCTCTCAGCGGTGGAACAGGTGCAGAAACCTTCCCACCCAGTAGACCACGCTGGTGCTTTTGTTCAGGGCCACCGTCTTGCCCAGGGCCTTGCCGCCGATGGTGAGGCCGGACACCAGGGCCGTCACCGCCACGCTCAGCAGTACGCTCTCCGGCAGGGCAAAGGCCGTCTGGAGCCGCACCACGATCACGGCGGTGGTGGTCCCGCTGACGATGCCGCAGATGTCCCCCACCACGTCGTTGCAGACGCTGGACACCCGCCCGGCGTTCCGCAGCAGGACCAGCGCCTCCTTGGCGCCGGGCTCCTTGTGGGCGGCCATGGAGTGAAAGGGCCTGGGGTCCGCCGCCGTGACCGCCACGCCGATGATGTCGAACAGGATGCCCAGGCCGATGAACACCGCCAGCACCAGCGCGGCAGCCGCCGCGCCCGCGCCGCTGAGACTGGTTTCCGACGCAAGGCTCAATGCCGCAGACAGGACGATGGCAAGAAAAAAGACCTGCACGGCCCACCGGTAGGGGCCCGGCCTCTCCCGCTCCCGTCCGCGCTTTCGCTTTGGGGTATCGCTCAAAAAAAGTCCCTCCACTTGGGAATGAATTCCAGTTGGCTAAGTCGGCGGCGGCGGAAAAGGTAAATCTTACGGCTTAGGTACGGGTTGGATTTCCCCGCGGCACACCTCTCGTTGCCGATGGAGGCGGTTCCCCCTTCGGTGCCGCGGCACAGTGTCGCCAGCCATGCCACCCGATCGCCACTTAGTCCGCACTGCAATCCCTTTTCAGCCCGGTCAGGACAGCCTAGGTGATTTCCACCCCAGTCGATCCGTCCCTTTAGCCTCTTTTGCAAACCGGGTTTCAGGGGGCGATCAAACGGGCCCTCTGGCCAGAGGGCCCCGCCTGTTGTTCCCCCATCCACCCGCCTCACGCAAGGCAGGCTACGTCTGCACACAGCGTTACGGCCCCGCAGGGCCGATGCACCGCGCTGCAGGTTCATCAGCTGCTTCGTACGCGGCCCGGAATACCACACTGGGAGTACGTCCGCGCACAAGAACAGGTCTCCACGGAAACAGGGTCGTCATCACCATGCCATTGGAAAGCGCCCTGAGTCCGCAAGCGCAGGCAAAGCCAGGCTTCCCCCCAGCACCCACCCGAAACTGGGCGTATCAAGCAGGCACCAGAGGTTTCATCGGTGTGCCCTTCAGAGGATTTTTAGCCCCTCCTTCGGAGACGGATGATCTGACTAGAATACTGCGCCGCCGCTTAGCGCCATACAGTATATCACAAATCTAATAAATATACAACATATTCCGTATATGCGTCCGTAAATTTTTTGTGACCGGCCGGGCTGTCCTCCCGATGCGGACAGTCCCCGGCGCCGGACAGAAAAGGGGCCGCCGGACGGCGGCCCCGCTCTTCACTTGTTCCGCTCCGCCAGGGAGTCCGCCAGGGCGGCCAGGAAGCCGTCCGTGTCCCAGTCCGCCACCGCGGCCTTGGCCGCCTCCGTATGGGCGCGGACCGCCCGGCTGCAGCCCTCCAGCCCCAGCAGGTCCATGAAGGTGACCTTCCCCTCCTCTTTGTCGGAACCGATGGGCTTGCCGAACTCCGCCGCGTCGCCGCACACGTCCAGCATGTCGTCCCGGATCTGGAAGGCCAGCCCCAGCTCCTGGGCGTACGTTTCGGCGGCGGCCATCAGCCCGCCGCTTCCGCCCGCCGCGGCCACGCCCAGGCGGCAGGCCCCGGCGATCATGGCCCCGGTCTTGAGCCGGTGGACCTCCGTCACCTCCGCCTCGGTCTTCGGGGCGTGGAGGGTGTCCAGCACCTGGCCCGCCACCATGCCGTCCGCGCCGGAGACCTCCGCCAGGATGCGGCCGCAGGCGGCCCGGCGGCTCTCGTCCAGCCCCGGCGCCGTCAGGATCAGGCGGTAGGCCTCCGGCTGGAGGGCGTCCCCCGCCAGCACGGCCAGCGTCTCGCCGTAGACCTTGTGGTTGGTGGGCTTGCCCCGGCGCAGGTCGTCGTTGTCCATGCAGGGCAGGTCGTCGTGGATCAGGGAGTAGGTGTGGACCAGCTCCAGGGCGCAGGCCATGGGCAGGGCCGTCTTCCAGTCCGCAAGGCCCGCCAGCCGGGCAAACTCCAGGGCCAGCACCGGCCGGATGCGCTTGCCCCCCGCCAGCAGGCTGTACCGCATGGACTCATACAGGTCCCGCCAGTCCGGACTCCCGGCAAAGAGGGTCTCCAGATACGACTCCACCGCCGTGCGGTAGGTCTCATACCGGGTCTGAAACACCTGTTCGCTCATCCCTGCTCCTCCTCTCCGAAGGGCAGCTCCACCGGCGCGCCGTCAGGTCCCTTCATCAGCTTGACCACCTTCTGCTCCGCCGCGTCCAGCTCCTGGGAGCAGGCGGCGATCAGCTTCGTCCCCTCCTCAAACAACGCCAGAGAGTCCGCCAGGGGGGCATCCCCCTTCTCCAGTGCCGCCACGATCTCCTCCAGCCGGGCGATCTCCTGTTCGAACGTCTGTTTCTTCGCGCTCATGGCTGTTCCTCCTTCGTATAGGGCTTGTCCACCACGGCGGTGAAGCCGCCCTCTCCCAACGTGACGGACACCCGGCTGCCCGGCGCCGTCTCCCGCCAGCTTTTCAAGATCTTCCCTTGTTCATCCCGGGCCACGGCGTAGCCCCGGCCCAGCACCGCCAGGGGGCTCATGGCGTCCAGCGACGCCGCCAGGGCCGCGAATTTCTGCCGGTGCCGCCCCAGCACCGCGCCGGTCACGTCCCCCAGCCGCTGCTGTAAGTGGTCCAGGTCCAGCCGCTTGTCCTGGACGTAGGCCATTCCGTCCGTCATCACCCGCTTGGCTGCCAGGGCGGTGAGCCGCTGCCGGGCGGCCTCCAGCCGCGCCGTCTCGCTTCTCGCCATCCGCTCCCCTGCGCCCCGGAGCCACCGCAGCAGCTCCACCTGGTCCGGCACGGCGATCTCCGCCGCGTTGGAGGGGGTGGACGCCCGCGCATCCGCCACAAAGTCGGCGATGGTCACGTCCGGCTCGTGGCCCACGGCGGAGATGATGGGCGTCTCACAGTCGTAGATGGCCCGGGCCACCCGCTCGTCGTTGAAGGCCCACAGGTCCTCCATGGACCCGCCGCCCCGGCCGGTGATGATGACGTCCCCGATCTTCCACCTGTCCGCGTACCGGATGGCCCCCACGATCTCCGGCGGGGCCTCGGCCCCCTGGACCCGCACCGGCAGCAGGATCACCCTGGCGATAGGGTACCGGCGGCGGAGGATGCGGATCATGTCGTGGACCGCCGCCCCGGCGCCGGAGGTGACGATGGCGATTTTCTCCGGATAGGGCGGCAGGGGCTTTTTGTGGGCAGGGTCAAAGAGGCCCTCCTTCCACAGCTTTTCTTTTAACTGCTGGAAGGCCACCGCCAGGTCCCCCACCCCCTCCGGGATCAGGGAGTCGCAGTAGAGCTGATAGGCCCCGTCCCGGGGGAACACGGTGATGCGGCCGGAGGCCACGGCCTTCATGCCGTTCTCCGGCCGGAACCGGAGGCGGGAGGCCTGTCCCCGGAACATGACGCACCGGAGGGCCCCCTCCTGATCTTTCAGGGTGAAATAGTGGTGGCCGGAGGGGTAGATCTTGTAGTTGGACAACTCTCCCCGGACGGCGACGCCCTGTAAAGCCGGGGCACTGTCCAGCAGGCCCTTCACCAGCTGATTCACCTCTGTGACACCATAGATATGTGGTTCCATACGCGTTTGCTCCTTGGTCCCTGCGGGCAGAAAACGAGGAGCCGGACGGCGGCGTCACGCCCCCGTCCCGCTCCGCAGGACTGCCCTTATTCCGCTGTCTCCCGGCGCACGAAGGTGCCCAGGATGCCGTTGATGAACTTCACCGTCTCCGGCGTCTCATACTTCTTGGCGATCTCCACCGCCTCGTTGATGGAGGCGCCGTGGGGGATGTCCGGCATGTACAAAATCTCATACATGGCCACCCGCATGATGGCGGAGGCCACCAGGGGGATCCGGGCAAAATTCCACCCCTTGGCGTATTTGGCGATATACCCGTCCAGCTCCGGAGCGTGGTCGGCCACGCCCCGCACCAGGCGGCGGATGTAGTCCGCCTGCTTGGCGTTGGGCGTCTCCTGATACAGCGGGTCCTCCTCCGCCAGGGCGGCGAAGGACTCCGGTGTCAGGCGCTCGTCCAGCAGCTCCTCCACCGGCTTGTCGGTGAAGCTCAGCTCGTAGGACAGATGAATGGCGATCTCTCGCGCGGTGTTCCGTACCATAACCTCAACTACGTCCTTTTCTCTCTCATTCCCATCCGGGACTCAGGCCAGCGTCACGCCGCCCACGTGGATGTTGACCGCCTCCACAGAGCAGCCGGTCATGGCCTCCACCGCGCCGATGACGGCCTTTTGGGCATTTTCCGCCACCGTGGGGATGGGGTGGCCGTACTCCACCGTCAGATAGATGTCCAGCACCAGGGCGGCGCCGGTCATGTCGATCTTCACACCCTTGGCGCCCTTCTGGGCGTTCTTCTTGTTGTGGACCAGGTCCGTGACGCTGCCGCCCATGGCAGTCACCATGCCGGACACGCCCTCCACATCCCGGACGGCGCCCACGGCGATGGCGGCAATCACTTCCTCGGAAATGTTGATGCTCCCGTTCTCCTCCGGCAGCGTCATATACTCTTTGCTCTCGCCCATCGTAAGCCTCTCCTCACTGTTTGATCCTTGGTAGAGGCGGGGGTCGCCCGCCGCGTCCCAGAAGAATGGTTCCAGGGTGTTATTTTACCATGTTTCCCGGGAAAATACAACAGCTAATTTGAGGCCATGATCTTGATGCCGCTGGCTGGGTATCCGGTCTCCGTCATGGCGATGTCGGTGATCTTGGCCACGTCCTCGGCCGTCAGCTCGCCGGTGCCGGTGTCCACCACCACGCTGATGCTGTCCTCCCCCATGAAGGCCACGCAGTCGGTATAGCCCTTGGCGGTCACCAGGTTTTCGATCTGGGCCTCCTTCATGGTGTAGCCCGCCAGCACCTGGATGCCCTCCGACGCCTCGTTGGCCACCGCCGCGTCGGCCCCGGACTGGTCCGCCGCCTCCTGCAGCAGGGAGATGGCGTTGTCCCTGGCCTGCTGGCGGGTCAGCCGGGCGGAGGCGAAGTAGTCCCCGCCGGTGTAGACCGCCTCCTCATCCGTCCCGGCCTCGCCGCCGTCCTCCTGACCGCTGACCAGCGTGGCTTCCCCCAGGATCTTGGTGCCGGTCTCCTCCACGGCGTCCGCCGCCTGCTCGCCGGTGTACTTCCAGTTCAGGGCCACTGCTGCGCACACCAGCAGCACCATCGTGGCCACCACGGTATTCCGCTTCCATCTCGCGCTCATGGGCTGTCTCCTCCTCCAAATCATCACTGCGATTTTGCCACGGTGATGCGGTCTGCGGAAAGGCCGGTCAGGGCCGCCACCGCCTCCGTCACCGCCAGCTTCACGTCCGCCCGGTCCCCGCCCTGGCACACCACCAGGGCTCCCCGATAGGTGGGATACACCGTCCGGGTCACCACCGGCGCCTCGGCGCTCCCGTCGTCCACCAGCACGGTCTGGGAGGAACGGGAGTAGTCCTCCGGCGCCGCGGTGGAGCCGCTGTAAGAGAGCTCCGAGTCCTGTGCCAGCTGCCGCTCGCCGTCCGATTCCACGGTCAGCAGCACCTGCACCTCCCCCACGCCCTGGATGCGGCCCAGAATGTCCTCCATCTCCTGCTGGAGCTCCGCCTCCACCAGGGCGGCCGCCTGGGGCGAGGCGCGCTCCGCCGTCTTCCCGTCCCCGCCGGGCCACAGCAGCAGCACGGCTCCCGCCAGCGCCACCAGCGCCACGAATTTGTACTTGTCCCATATCCTTCGCACTCCTTCAGTTTTCTGCTTCCCGCTCATGCCAAACCTGCCTCTCCGCCGGGATGCCCAGTTCCGTCTCCAGCGCCGACGCCAGCGCCTGCGACCAGCTGCCCGTCAGCTCCGCGGACCAGGGCACCGGGATGCCGTTTCCCTCCGTCCGCGTCTCCACCCGGACGGTCACCTCCAGCCCCAGCTCGCCCGCTTTGTCCAATATATATGCTTCTGTCTGCTCCGCTATGATAGAAGCCATGGCCTCGGTCTGTGTGTCGGCCAGCTCCTCCTGCCGTTCCTCCACCGCCGCCTGGTAGTGGTCGAAATCCAGCTCCAGATGCTCCAGGTCTGCCCCCAGCACCGGCCGCAGCAGCACCAGCAGCAGGATGAGCCCGCCGGTGAAGCCCGCCGCCTTCCGCACGGTGCCCGGCGGGATCAGGCTCTGGGCCGCCGACAGCAGCACCGACACCAGTACCACGGAGGTCAGCCACGCCCGCACCGCCTCCATCATGGCATCACCGCCCCCACGGAGGCCAGCACGGAGATGAGCAGCAGCAGCGCGCAGCCGCCGGTCATGCCCAGAATCAGGCCGAAGGCGCCTCCCAGCCCGTCGATGAGCTTGCACAGCCCCGGCGCCCCCACCACGGAGGCCAGATACGCCGTCAGCTTGTACAGCAGGTACTGGACCCCCAACTGCAGGAAAGGATAGGCGCAGGCCGCCAGGATGGCCAGCATCCCGAAGACGCCGATGGTGTTCTTCAGCATCCCGGCCCCGGCCAGCACCGTCTCCGACGCGTCGGCGATGATGCCTCCCACCACCGGCACCACGCCGGAGATGGCGGCCTTTGCCACCTTCACCGTGGCGCTGTCGGCGGAGCCGGAGATGATCCGCACGATGGAGAGGTAGATGGTGAACACCAGCAGCGCCGTGGTGAGGATCCAGGTCACCAGCTTTTTCAGCGCCTCTGCAATGGCCCCCAGCCGGTTTTCCGGCAGGCAGGCCGCCGCCGTCAGCAATCCGATGTACAGGTACACCAGCGGCAGCAGCAGCTGCCGGATCAGCCGCAGCAGCAGATCCACGAAGAACACCGTGGACACCTGCTGCACCGTGGCGGTGGTGACGGCCCCGCTGGCCGCCGTGGCCGCCGCCAGGGTGGGCAGCAGCGCCTGGGAGAAGTCCGCCAGCTCCCCGATGGTCCGGCTGCCCAGCCCCATCAGGGAGTCCAGGCTCCCGGCGGAGGCCAGGGTGATGGACAGCGCCCCCGCCATGGGCAGGAACGCCGCCCCCTTCCCCCCGGTCCCCTGGGCGAAGCCCTCCACCACGCCGCACAGCACCACCACCAGCAGCACCGCCGCCGCGCCCCGGGTCCGCTCCCGGACCACGTCCCCCACCTGGTCCGCCAGCCGGTCTAAAATGTTCCCCACCCCCTGGGCAAAGCCTGTCCCGCCGGAGAGGTCCCCGCCCGTGAGATCCTCCGCCGCCTCCGGGGCGGCCCGCTCCAGCTCCGCCGGCAGGTCCGCCGCCGCGGCGGAGGTGGTCAGCGCCAGCACCAGCGCCGTCAAACAGATCCACCATTTCATCCCATCAGCTCCAACAGCATGTCCAGCACCGCCCGCAGCAGCGGCAGGGCCGCCAGCAGGGCGCAGAGGGTCCCCGCCGTCTCCACCACGGAGGCCAGGGCGCTCTCCCCCGCGTCCCGGCAGAGGTTGCCTCCCACCTGCACCACCAGGGCGATGCCGATGGTCTTGTACAGGGGCATAAACAGGTCCGCGGACACGCCGCTGGCCGACCCCAGCTCCCCCAGGAAGGCCAGCAGCTCCTTCACCACGCCCGCCAGGGCCAGGGCCACCACCACGGCGGCCCCCACCGCCAGCAGCAGCGCCGTCTCCGGACTGCCCCGCTTCACCACCAGGGCCAGCAGCGCCCCCACCACGCACAGCCCCGTCACCTGGATGACCTGCTCCATGTCAGAAATCGAACAGGGACTTGATGAGGTCGAACAGGTCGCTGATCTCCCGGACCATCAGCATCAGCACGCACACCAGCCCTGCCAGCACCACCATCAGCCCCTGCTCCTCCCGGCCCGAGCGGATCAGCAGCTGGTTCAGCACCGCCACCAGGATGCCGATGGCGGCGATCTTGAAAATCAAATCCACTTCCATGCGTCTATCCTCAAATCAGTAAAATCACCAGCAGCGCCGCGCTGGAAAGCCACAGCGCCGCGGACCGCTTCTCCGTCTCCTGCCTGTGGTCCCGGGCCGCCGCCAGGTTTTTTTCCAGGATCTTTCCGGCAAGGGTCAATGCTTTACATACGC
>NZ_CAKVVF010000013.1:11590-13710 GCF_934833455.1 Oscillibacter sp. KLE 1728 | reverse complement strand
CCTCATCCCCCTGGAGGGAATCTCCCAGGGCGGTCAGGGCGGTCCGGCTCTCTGGACCGAGGGGCAGCGCCTCCGCGGCGGACCGCCAGCTCTGCCCCAGGGGCGCGCCCCGCGCCAGCGACGCCGCCACCGATGTACAAAAGTCCCGGACAGGTCCCGTCCGGTCCCGGCCAAGGGACCCCAGCAGCCGGGGCAGGCTGGTCCGGCGGAGCCGGATCTCCTCCCCCATGCGGTCCAGCAGGGCGGTCAGGTCCGCCAGCGTGTCCAACTCCCGCCTGCGCTCCGCCGCCGACCGCCGCCAGGCCCAGGTCCCGGCCCCCAGGATACACACCGCGCCCACCAGCTTCACCATGGCAGTTCCTCCACTTCGTATGTCCTTCCGGCCTCATCCCGGCGGATGCGCACCGCCAGCCGGAACACCTTCTCCGCCAGCAGCTGCCGGTACAGCGGCCGCTGGGTCAGCTCTGCGGCATCGGCGGCGTGGATGGTGGCCAGCAGCCCCACGCCGCACCCGGCGGCCTGCATGGCGGCCCGGAGGTCCGCCTCCGCCGTGATCTCGTCCACGGCGATGACCTGGGGGTTCATGGCCCGCAGGGCCATAGGGATGCCCAGGGCCTTGGGGCAGGCGTCCAGCACGTCCGTCCGGGGCCCCACGTCCATCTGGGGCCTCCCCCGGACCATCACTGCCACCTCCCCCCGCTCATCGATAAGGGAGACCCGCAGACCCGGCCTGCCGGTGCCGCCGGAGGAGAGGCACCGCACCAGATCCCGCAGCAGCGTGGTCTTGCCGCCGCCGGGGGGCGACAGCAGCAGGGTGTTCTGATACCGCCCGTCCCGAAACAGCCGGGGCGCCACCGCCTCCCCGATCCCCCTCTGCTCCCGGGCGATGCGGACAGCGGCGGAGGACAGGTCCCGCAGGGCGGTGCTCTCACCGTCCTTCATCACCGCCGTGCCGCACAGCCCCACCCGGAAGCCGCCCCGCACGGAGAGATACCCCTCCCGCAGGGTCTCCTCCGCCGCATAGCGGGAGTAGTCGGTGGCAAGGTCGCAGAGAGTCTCCAGATCCTCCGGCGTCACGGCGGCCCCCAGGGACCGCTCCCCCTCCGGTAGCAGCACCACCAGCGGCTGCCCCGCCCGGAGGCGGAACTCCTCCGCCAGCTGCCGGACCTCCGGCGGCTGGGCCAGAGCCTGTTCCCGCAGGCGGCCCGGCAGCACCCGGGCCGCCTCCTCATAGCGGCGTTCTTCCTCCTTCACGGGCCGCGCCCCCTTTCGTAACACGCTATACTCTATGAGGGGTTGTCCCCGGATATGACTCCCTCAGCGGAAAAATGGGACAAGCCCGGAAAAATGGAAAGCGTACTTGACATGGTACCGGAAGTGTGCTAAGTTGAAGATGGAAAGCAAACTTTCCATCCGTCAGAAGCGGATGGGGCGTATGAAAGGGGGAATCGCCCTTGAAAAACCGCCTGGAGGCGCTGCGCAAGGCCAGGGGGATCAAGCAGGAGGAGCTGGCGGAGGCGCTGGAGGTGTCCCGCCAGACCATCGGGTCGTTGGAAAACGGGCGGTACAACCCCTCCATCCTGCTGGCCTTCAAGCTGGCCCGGTACTTCGGCACCACCATTGAGGACATTTTCATCTATGAGGAGGATGGCACATGAAGAAGCAGGTCATATTGATGTCCCTGGCAATCGCGGGGCTGCTCTGCTGCATCCCGATGTTCGTCCTGAATGCGCCGGGTGCGCCCGGTCTCTCCGGCGGCGCGGCCTCCCTGCTGGGTATGGCCGGGGCGGTGCTGTTCGGCACCTGCGCCGGGACGTTGCTCCAGCTGAAACGGCTCTCCCGGGACCCGGACTACCGGCAGAGGCAGAAGGCCCAATGCGGCGAGCGGAACCAGGCCATCCGGGACCGGGTCGGCTATCTCGCCGGATTTTGGACCGTCGGACTGGTGGTGGTCTCCGGCCTGATTTTCCAGAGCTTTGAACGGTTCGGCATTCCCGACTGGGTGGGCTGGGTGTTCATCGGCATCTATCTGTTTTACACTTTGGCGTTCCTGGGGCTTTACAAATGGCTCCAGCGGAAGATGTGAGGAGGCGCTGTCATGAAGCGGAACACACGCTGGT
>NZ_CAKVVF010000013.1:0-11490 GCF_934833455.1 Oscillibacter sp. KLE 1728 | reverse complement strand
TGGCTCCAGCGGAAGATGTGAGGAGGCGCTGTCATGAAGCGGAACACACGCTGGTATCTCTCGGCCGCCGCGGCGGGGGCGCTGCTAGCGGGGGCCGCCCTCTGGGCGGCGCGGACGTTTCCCGCCGCTCCCGCCGCTGTGCCGGGGTTTTTTGGCCTTGCAGGCGGCCTCCTGTTCTTCTGCGCCATGGCGGAGCTGCTGTCCACCCGAGACCTGGACCCCGCCCGGCGGGAGCGGGACCGGGAGGACCACGACGAGCGGGGCGCCATGATCCGGGCCATGGCCAGGGCCCGGGCCGGGGACGTGCTGCTGTGGCTGCTGCTGTTCGGCGCTGCCTACCTGTACTTCTTCGGCGTGCCCAAGTGGGTCAGCCTCATCCTGCTGACTCTGGCCTGCGTAAAACTGCTTCTGGACTGGATGTTCACCGTCTGGTACCGCCGTCAGTATTGAAGGAGGGACTCTGTATGAACCGCACACAAAAAAAGCGCCTGTTCCAGGGACTTCTGGCCGTGGGCATCGTCCTGCTGGTCCTGTCCCTGCTGCTGGACGGCCGGGTGCCCGATTCCCTGGGCGGGATGCTCTGCGGCATAGGCTCCGGCCTGCTGGCCATGGCGGGGTCCACCCTGCTGAACCTCCGCCACGAGGCGAAGCACCCGGAGATGGCCCGGCAGCACGACATCGAACAAAAAGACGAGCGGAATGTGGCTATCCGGAACCGGGCCAAGGCCGTGTCCGGCGAGGTCCTCCAGTGGAGCGTTCTGGCGGCGGCATGGCTCTCCATCGGCCTGGATGCGCCCCTGTGGGTCCCCCTGGCTGCCACCGGTGTCTTCGTAGCCAAATCCGTGCTGGAGCTGTATCTCATGATCCGCTACGAGCGGGAGATGTAAGGGGTGCGCCGGGATGAAAAAGCGCTGGTATCTGCTGTTGATCGCGGCGGGGCTTCTGCTGTGCGCGGTCCCGCTCCAATCCCCCCAGCATCTCCCCAAGCCCGTCTTTGCTCTGCTGGCTGCGGGTGGGTCCGTACTGGTGGGCGGTTCCCTCGGCTCCCTGCTGTGTCAGGTCATTCGGATTCGCGACCCGGTACTCGTTCAGGCTTACAAAGAACAGCACGACGAGCGGAACACCATGATCTGCGAAAAGGCGGCGGCCCGGGCCGCCCGGGTCATGCAGGGCGCGGTCCTGTATTTCGGCGCGGCCTATGCCCGCTTTCTGGAGCTGCCCATGTGGATCACCTGGGGGCTGGTTGGGTTCTGCCTCGCCTGGGGGCTTCTGGAATGGGGCCTCACCCTCTGGTACCGGCACAGGATGTAGCAAAACAGGACCCCGGCAAGCAGCCGGGGTCCTGTTGGTCTGCCGCTCACTTGCAGCAGCTCTTGATGTCGTCGCAGCTCTCCGGCCGCTTGACGGTGTTGGGCGGGAAGAACTCGCCCACCGGGAAGGAGATGTTCCGGAACAGAGCGCAGGGGTCCTCGCAGCCGTCGCCGCAGGCGCACTCCTTGTCGGGCATACAGTAGTCGTAGACGGGCACCAGCAGCTGGGTGTCCCGCTCCAGCCGGACGATGGAGAACTGGCCCAGGGTCACATAGATCCGTCGGCTGTCGTCCCCGCTGGACAGCTCCCCGCCGAAGCAGTCGCCCACGAAGGTGGGGATTTCACACAGGTCGCAGTCGCAGTCCCGCTTGCAGCAGCAGTCCATGATGCGGGCGTCCAGTACGATGGGGTCCACGGCCTCCACCACGGCGATGGGCGTGTTGGACCGCTGCATCATCTGGGGATCCGGCTCTCCGGCCCGCATCTCGGAGGAGAAGATCTTGGCGTTCCCCTCGCTGCCGAACAGGATGGCCCGCTTGTCAAAGACGCACAGGCCCTCCACCGTCACCGGCACCGGGCAGCTGAGATAGGCCTGGAGCGTCACATGGTAGAAGAAGCGCATATCCACGGTGTAGAAGCCCCGGTTGAAGCTGACGGGCTCCACATCCACATAGACGTACAGCAGCTTGGCGCTGCCGCCCTTCACGGACAGGGCGCGGTTGATGATGTCCACACACTGCAGCTTGGGGTAAAACCGCAGGTCCTCGATGCAGTCCTTATCGCGGCAGGAATCAAAAATCTTCCTGGTATGGATGCAAACCGCCTCCCGGATGCCGCAGGAGTCCTCCACGGGACCGGGCATAACTTTCTCGGGCATTGCAATACCTCCTAATAAGTAGCTGGATGAAAGAGAAGCTCTTTCAATCCAGTGTATGCGCCCGGCTCCCATTGGTGCGGCGGCGGGGAAATTCGGACTATACAAACCCGGCGGTCCTGCGGTATAATACAATTGTATCCAATCCCATTCCAAGGAGGTGACGCGGATGCCCGGCTTTATCCATGACAAGCTGGAGATCAAGTTTCTGATTCTGTATATCACCGCCCGGGTGATCGAGCCGATTCCCTTTGATACCGTGTGGGATCTGGCCATGTGCGACGAGGGCGTGGACTATTTCGACTTTGCCGAGTGCCTCTCCGATCTGGTGCGGACTGAGCATCTGACGCTGTCTGCGGACGGGCTGTACGCCATCACCGACAAGGGCCTGCGGAACAGCCGGATCTGCGAGTCCAGCCTCCCCTACTCCGTGCGGCTGCGGTGCGACAAGAACCTGGCGGCCTGCAACCGCCACCTGCGGCGCAAGAGCCAGGTGAAGGCCTCCACGGAGAAGCGGCCCAACGGCACCTACACGGTGCGGCTGGAGCTGTCGGACGACATGGGCAGCGTGATGGACCTGCGGCTGGCCATCCCCCGGGAGGACATGGCCGCCATGCTGACGGAGCGGTTCCAGAAATCCCCGGAGCGGCTGTACGGCGAGATCATGCGGGCCCTGATGTCCTCCGAGCCCGAGGACGAGGCCCCGTAAGGAGGGGCGGCGAGGGGGCTCCTCCTGGCCGCCGGGTCCCCGCTTCACGGCCTGTCGGCCCGTTTTGGGAGATAAGGAGGGATTCTCTTGCTTCAGATCGTATGGAACTGGATGCTCGTCGCGGTCTTCCCCCTTCTGGCCGGTCTGCTGTTCCGCTGGCTGCTGCGCCGCTGGCGGCGCGGCTGGCTGCTGACAGCGGGGGCGGCAGCTTTGGCCCTGATCCTTTTCCTCTGGGCCAGCACAATCCCCATCCCCGGCAGTGAAGGGCCAATGCTCTGGACCATCCAGGCCGCCTGCCTGACCCTGGGCGCCGGGGTTGTGGAGCTGGTCTTGAAGCTGAAACGGCGCTTGTGAATGAAAAACGCCCGTGTCCTTTTGGACACGGGCGTTCCGTTCTATTTCACCACCACATTGGCCTCCCCCAACGTCTCCCGGGCCTCCTGCAGCAGGGCCTCGTGGAGGCTTGCATGGGTGCCGTAGACCTTGCGGGTGTCCGCCATCACCATCTTCACAGCGGCGTTGCCGGGAAACATCTGGAACACCAGCTTCATGTGGCGCACGCTGGGGTGGTCCAGGCTAGGGAACTTCAGGTACAGCACCTGATCCGGCGCTTTCGCGGCCTGCCCTTCCGCCGCCGGAGCGCCTGCGGCAGAGAGCGGATACGCGCTGTCGCAGAGGATCTGGGGCGCTTTCTCGTCCCGGACGGAGAGCCGCCCCTTCACCACCACTGCCTGGTTCTCCTTCAGGTACGGCCCGCAGGACTCCAGCACCCGGGCGAAGCACAGCAGCTCGATGGAGGCGGTGTCGTCCTCCACCGTCACATAGGCCATCAGGGAGTTGTTGCGGGTGGTCTTCGTCTTGCTGGAGGTGACGATGCCGCAGATGGTGATCCGCTGGTCGTCGGCGAACCGTGTGGGGCCGCCCTCTTGGGCGAAGTCTCCCAGAATGGAGCCGATAGTGGGCGCCCCCAGCCGCCGCACCGCCTCCCGGTACTGGTCCATGGGGTGGCCGGAGAGATAGAGGCCCGTGGTCTCCTTCTCCATCAGCATCCGTTCCTCGGGGGTGTACTCGTCGATGTCCGGCAAGGGGATTTCCTTCACATTCTTTCTCCCGCCGCTGCTGCCGTCCGCCAGGGAGAAGAAATCCATCTGCCCCTCCAAGTTCTGGCGGCGGCTGTCCGCCACCGCGTCCATGACGGACTCGTACACCTGGATCAGCTGGGACCGCCTGGCCCCCAGGGCATCGAAGGCGCCGGAGCGGATCAGGTTCTCCACCGCCCGCTTGTTGATGTCGCTGCCCGCCATTCGGTCGCAGAAGTCGTAGAGGGACGTGAAGGGCGCCTGCTCCCGCTCCCGCATCACCGCCTGGATAAAGCCCCGGCCGATGTTCTTGATGGCCACCAGCCCGAAGCGGATGCCCCCCTCCTCCACAGTAAAGCGGTCGGCGGAGCGGTTGATGTCCGGCGGCAGCAGGGCGATGCCGCAGTCCCGGCACTCGCTGATGTAGCCCGCCACCTTGTCGGAGTTGTCCAGCACGCTGGTCAGCAGCGCCGCCATGTACTCCCGGGTGTAGTGGCACTTGAACCAGGCGGTCTGATAGGCCACCACCGCGTAGGACACGGCGTGGGCCTTGTTGAACGCGTAGTTGGCAAAGTCGTAGATATCCTGATAGATGGCCTGGGCCGTCTCCTCCGGGATGCCGTTTGCCACGCAGCCCGCAATGTTCCGCTCCGGATCGCCGTGGAGGAATGCCTCCCGCTCCTTCTCGATCTGGGCGGCCTTTTTCTTGGAGATGGCCCGGCGCACCATGTCCGCCTGCCCCAGAGAGTATCCCGCCAGCTGCTGGAAGATCTGGATCACCTGCTCCTGGTAGACGATGCACCCGTAGGTGACGGAGAGGATCGGCTCCAGGGACGGGTGGAGGTACTTGATCTTGCTGGAGTCATGCTTGCAGGCGATGAACCGGGGGATGGAGTCCATGGGGCCGGGGCGGTAGAGCGCGATGATGGCGGTGATGTCCTCGATGTTCTGGGGCCGCAGGCCCACGCACACGCCGGTCATGCCCGCGGACTCCATCTGGAACACGCCGGAGGTCTTGCCGGCAGAGATCATCTCAAAGGTCTCCGGGTCGTCCTCCGGGATGTCCGAGAGCTTGAAGTCCGGCAGGCGCTCCTGGACCATCTTCACCGCGTCATCCAGCACCGTCAGGTTCCGCAGCCCCAGGAAGTCCATCTTCAGGAGGCCCAGCTCCTCCAGGGTGGTCATGACGTACTGGCACACCACGGCGTCGTCGTTCTTCGCCAGGGGCACGTACTCGTACACCGGCCGCTTGGTGATGACCACGCCGGCGGCGTGGGTGGAGGCGTGGCGGGGCATCCCCTCCAGGGCCTTGGCGGTGTCGATGAGCTTTTTCACCTGCTCATCGGTCTCGTACTGCTCCCGCAGGGGCTTGGACAGGCGCAGGGCGTCGTCCAGGGTGATGTGGAGGGCGCCGGGCCCGGCGGGCACCTGCTTGGCGATCACGTCCACGTCGGCATAGGGCATGTTCATCACCCGGCCCACGTCCCGGATCACGCCCCGGGCGGCCATGGTGCCGAAGGTGACGATCTGGGCCACGTGGTCATCCCCGTACTTCCGGCGGACGTAGTCCACCACCTCGCCCCGGCGGGTGTCGCCGAAGTCCATGTCGATATCCGGCATGCTGACCCGCTCCGGGTTCAGGAACCGCTCGAAGTACAGGTTGTACTTCATGGGGTCGATGTCCGTGATGTGGAGGCAGTAGCTGACCATGCTGCCCGCGGCGCTGCCCCGGCCGGGACCCACGGGGATGCCTGCGCTTCTGGCATAGCGGACGAAGTCGGAGACGATCAGGAAGTAGTCGGTGAAGCCCATCTTCTCGATCATGTCCTGCTCGTACCGGAGCTGGTCCCGGTACTGGTCGTCCGTTCCATACCGCTCCCGGTAGCCCTCATCGCAGAGCTTTTTCAGATAGGAAAAGCTGTCGTACCCCTCCGGCAGCCGGAATTCCGGCAGGTGGTACTTGCCGAAGGAAAAGTCCAGATTGCACATGTCGGCGATCTTCGACGTGTTCTCCAGCGCGCCCTCGTAGCCCGCGAACAGGGCCGCCATCTCCTCCTCGCTGCGGAGGTAGAAGTTCCGGGGCTCATAGCGCATCCGGTTCTCGTCGTCGATGGTCTTGCCGGTCTGGATGCACAGCAGTACATCGTGGGCCTCCGCGTCCTCCTTCCGGAGGTAGTGCGCGTCGTTGGTGCACACCATAGGCAGCCCCGTCTCCCGGTGGATGCGGAGGATGCCCTGGTTCACGATGGCCTGGTCCCGGATGCCGTGGTCCTGGAGCTCCAGATAGAAGCGGTCCGGGCCGAAGATGTGGGAGAGCTCCAGGGCATAGGCCTTGGCGTTCTCGTACTCCCCGTTCCGCAGCCGCCGGGGGATCTCCCCGGCGAGGCAGGCCGACAGGGCGATCAGTCCCCCGCTGTACTGCCGCAGCAGCTCCAGGTCGATCCGGGGCTTGATATAGAAGCCCTCTGTCCAGCCCATGGACACCAGGTAGGACAGGTTCCGGTAGCCCTCCTCGTTCTCGCAGAGCAGCACCAGATGGCGGCTCTCCGCGTCCAGCTCGTGGACCTTGTCGAACCGGGTCCGGCCCTGGGGGGTGACGTACACCTCGCAGCCGATGATAGGCTTGACCCCCTCCGCCTTGCAGGCGCGGTAAAAGTCCACGGCACCGTACATGACGCCGTGGTCCGTGACAGCGCAGGCGGTCTGGCCCATGGCCTTCACGATGCCGGGCAGGTCCCGGATGCGGCAGGCGCCGTCCAATAAGCTGAATTCCGTATGAACGTGGAGATGGACAAAAGACATAGCATGTTCCTTTCCAAAATCGCACGCGCCGTCCTTGCAAAGGGCGGGGTGCTCACTCTGCGGGCTTGACCCGCACGGCCAGCAGAGCTTTCACATCCTCCAGCATCTCCGGTGACGTGATGTCCAGCATGAGCCAGTGGCCCATTTTGGATGCAGCGGACCGATGGTAGACCGCCTGTGTCTCTGCCGTGCAGGTGAGCAGGACCATCTGGGCGGCCTCCTCATCCTTGGGCGCGACAGAAACCATGGCCGTCACAAACCCAGGCCGCAGGTAGACCGTGCAGAGAGACTTGCTGCCCCTGCGGAACTTCACATTCCATCCCGGCTCCAGACCGCACCGGCTGTACTCCAGCCGCGGTCCCGCCCCATAGGCCGCCGCCAGATACGCGCGCAGCTGCGGCCAAAGGGGCGTATGCGCATAGGCGTCGATTTCCTCCAGCGTGGGCCGCGCAGCCTCTGAATACAGCTCTGCCCAGGTCATGCGGGCTCCTCCTGCAGCATCTGCTCCAGGATCTCCACAGCCGTGACGATCATGTTGTCGCAGTGGGCGGTGACTCCCAGCCGCTGGGAGGCCGGGTTCCTCTCTGTGACGCCGGGCCGGGCCCGCAGCAGGTCTCCGCACCGGGTCAGGCCGAACACCTCCTGGAACCGGCGGCGGAACTCCTTGGCCTGGGCGTAGAGGCGCACCTTTCCGGCCCTGTCCTCTCCGTCCGTATGGGGGTGCAGCAGACTCAGCACCAGCACGCCGCCGCTGACGGCGCCGCACAGCTCCTCATGGCTGCCGCCCACGCCGCCGCCGAAGCCGCCCATGGCGGCCATCAGCTGCTCCGGCGCCGTGCCCGTCAGGTCCGCAAAGGCCCCGGCCACAGACTGGGCACAGTTATACCCCTGTTTGTGATATGCATAGGCTGCCGCACAGCGATCCATTGTATATTCCTCCAATTTTTCTTTGATAAATTGTAAAGCGCATTTACTTTATAGTCCTTTTGCCAACTGGGTGATCTTCCGCAGACGGTGGTTCAGGCAGGACTTGGTCACCGGCGGGTCAAACTCCTCCGCCAGCTCACTGAGGGTCAGCTCCGGATTCTCCAGCCGCAGGGCCGCCGTCAGCTGGAGCTTGTCCGGTAGCTGGTCCAGGAGGCCCGCCCGCTGGAGCTTCCGGATCGATTCCAGCTGTTCCTGGGCCGCCTCCACCGCCTTGTCCAGATTGGCGCTGTCGCAGTTGAGGCGGCGGTTAACGCTGTTGCGCAGGTCCTTTTCCAGCTTGGCGGACATGACGCTCATGGCGGCCACGGGCGCGCCGATCAGCGTCAGGAAGTCCTCGATCTGGTCGCTCTGCTTGAAGTAGGTGATGAAGCTGCCGTTGCGGGCCACGCTCTTGGGGGGATAGCCGCACTCCCGCAGCAGCACCTCCAGCTCCCGGCTCACCTGCAGGTGGGAGGTCGCCAGCTCCAGGTGGTACCGCTTGGCCGGGTCCGTGACGCTGCCCCCGGCGAAGAACACCCCCCGCAGGAAGGACGCCCGGCAGCACTCCTCCTCCAGCAGTCCGAAGTTGATGTGCAGGGCCAGGTTCTGCTCCGGGCTGAAGCCCAGCAGGTCCACGATCCGGCGGAGCTTGCCGCCGTCTGTGATCTGGAACACCAGCTTGCCGCTCTCCCCCTCCTCCGGCAGCCGGTCGAACCGCAGGCCGAAGGCCCGGTGAAACAGCTTGGGAAGCCGGGCAGCCAGAGCGGGGTTCCCGGTGATGATCCGCACCTCGCTTGCGCTGAAGGTGTTGCAGTACAGCAGGATGCCGTAGGCCTCCGCCCGGGCGCAGCACAGCTTCTGCACCGGCAGGCGGCACAGCTCGTTTTTGGCTTCAAAGGAAAAGGACATGGGTGGGTCTCCTCCAACTCTGGGTAATTGTGGGGCTCATTTCTGCTCCTCCATCTGGTAGGCGTCCTCCCGGGGGCGGAATCGGGCACCGGCGATCCGGACGCTCCGCTCCGCATGGAGCAGGATCAGCTCCCGGGCCAGGGCCGCGGAGCTGTGGCGGACAAAGCCGCTCTCCACCGTGGCCACCGGCCGCTCCACGACCTCCACGCCCAGGGTCGCGCAGGCGGACTTGTCGCAGCGGATGCGCTCGGCCCCCTCCTCCGCGTACCGGGCGGCCACCGCCTTGGGGATGGGCGAGGAGTTGGTGAGGCACAGGCGGAACAGGCCCTGCGCCGAATGGGCGAAGATGGCGGCGATGTGGTCGGATACGGTGTAGCCCTCCGTCTCACCCTCCTGGGTCATGACGTTGCAGACATAGACCTTCAGGGCGTCGGACTCCCGGATCGCCTTCACGATGCCATCCACCAGCAGATTGGGGATGATGCTGGTGTACAGGCTGCCGGGCCCCAGGACGATCATATCCGCGTCGGCGATGGCGGAGACCGCCTCCGGCAGGGCCTTGGGCCGGGAGGGGATCAGACGCACCTGGCGGATGCGGCAGTCCTCCTGCTTTTTGCAGTAAAAGATCTTGGACTCCCCCACCACCGTGGCGCCGTTCTCAAATTCCGCCTCCAGCTGGACGTCCGCTGTGGTCACCGGCAGCACCCGTCCGGTGATGGCCAGGACCTGGCTCATGCGGCGCACCGCCGCGTCAAAGGACGGGGAGATGCCGTTCAGCGCCGCCAGAAACAGGTTGCCAAAGCTCTGCCCCGCCAGGCTCCCCTCGGTGAAGCGGTAGTGGAGCAGCTCCCGCATCACCGGCTCCGTGTTTGCCAGGGCCTCCATACAGCTGCGGATGTCCCCCGGCGGAGGCATCCCCAGGTCCTGGCGCAGCATGCCGGAGCCGCCGCCATCATCCGCCACCGTGACGATGGCGGAGATGTTCTCCGTATATTGCTTCAGTCCCCGCAGCATGTTGGACAGGCCGTGGCCGCCGCCGATGACGGCCACCTTGGGGCCATGGGCCCGGGGGACGCGGTATTACTGCTCCATCACGGCTCAGCCTCCCCGGGACATGTCCCGGTGGTTCTCCAGCACATGATAGCCCAGGCCGTGTATGAAGCCCGCCAGGGCATGGGACACCGCCAAGGACCGGTGGTGCCCCCCCGTGCAGCCCACGGCGATGGTGAGGGAGGTCTTTCCCTCCTCCGCGTACAGGGGCAGGGAGAAGGCCAGCAGGTCCTCCAAACGGCGCATGTAGTCCTGGGTCTGTGGGAAGTGGAACACATAGTCCGCCACCGCCTGGTCCAGCCCCGTCCGGGGACGCAGGTCCTCCATATAGAAGGGATTCGGCATGAACCGCACGTCAAACACCAGATCCGCCTCCAGAGGCAGGCCGTACTTGAAGCCGAAGGAGGTGACGCTCACCGTCATTCCCTCCTTCTCCCCCTCCTGGCCGAAGAGGCGCAGCAGCTCTCCCCGCAGTTGGGCGGTGGAGGTGCGGGAGGTGTCGATGACAAAGTCCGCCCGCTCCTTGACGGGGGCCATCATGGCCCTCTCCTTCTTCACCGCCTCCTCCAGGGAGTCGGTGTCTGCCGCCAGGGGATGGCGGCGGCGGGTCTCCTTGTACCGCTTGATGATGACCTCCGGCGCGGCCTCCAGAAACAGCATCCGGCACTGGGCCTCCATGTCCTTCAGCTTATCCAGCACGTCGAACAGCTCCGTGAAGGAGCTGGCCGTCCGCACGTCGTACACCAGGGCCACCCGGTCGTAGCGGCCGTTGCCCCCGGCGCAGAACTCCGCGAATTTCAGGATCATGGCGGCGGGCATATTGTCCACGATATAAAAGCCCATGTCCTCCAAAAAGGAGGCCGCCTTGCTCTTCCCGGCCCCGGAGAGGCCGGAGATGATGAGGATTTCCATGTCCGCACCGCCCCTTTCTCAGTCGATGATCCGGACCTCCGGCTCCAGCCGGACGCCGGCCTGCGCAAAGACCCGCTCCTGGATCTGGCGGATCAGCTCCTTCACGTCGGCGCAGGTGGCGCCGCCCCGGTTGATGACAAAGCCCGCATGCTTCTCGCTGACCTGGGCGCCGCCCACCGTCAGCCCCTTCAGGCCGCATTGGTCGATCAGCGTCCCGGCGTAATAGCCCTCCGGCCGCTTGAAGGTGCTGCCCGCGCTGGGGAACTCCAGCGGCTGGCTGGCCCTGCGCTTTTCCAGCAGCTCCTTCATCCGGCCCCGGATTGCCGCCGGGTCGCCGGGCGTCAGGCAGAACTCCGCCCGCAGCACCACCGCATCCGGGTGATCCGTCAGAAAGCTGCGGCGGTAGCCGAAGGCCATCTCCGCCCCGGTGAGGGTCCGGATGCCCTCCTCCGGCAGCAGCAGGGTTGCCTCCCGCACCACCTGGGCCATCTCCCCGCCGTAGGCGCCGGCATTCATGCACACCGCGCCGCCCACCGTGCCCGGGATGCCGTGGGCGAATTCCAGGCCCGCCAGCCCCTGCCGGCAGGCGAAATCCGCCACCCGGGCCAGGGAGGCCCCCGCCTCCGCCAGAATGGTCCCCGGTGTCCCGCCGGCCTCCACTCGGCTCAGGCCGGCGGAGGTGTCGATCACCAGCCGGTCCAGCCCCTCGTCCGGGGCCAGCAGGTTGGTTCCGTTGCCCATCACCAGGGGACGGGCGCCGCAGCGGGCGGCCATGTCCAGCAGCAGCACCAGCTGCTCTCCCCGCTCCGGAAAAGCCATGCGCCGGGCCGGCCCCCCGATGCGGAAGGAGGTGTGCCGGTCCATGGGCTCCTCCTTCT
>NZ_CAKVVF010000012.1:0-36485 GCF_934833455.1 Oscillibacter sp. KLE 1728 | reverse complement strand
GCTTACAGCTTCTGGAGCCGGGCAGCGCGCTTCTTGCCGTACCAGACAATGATATCAACGTAAGCCACAGCAGCGCAGACACCGATGATGTAGGCGGGCGTCCAGGGAATATGGAAGCCGATCTGTGCATTGGCAATGAAGGTCACTGTAACAAAGGTGTACCAAGCACCGGGAATCAGGGGGATCCACACCCACTTGGCCTTGCTGTTCTCGAACATCCATACGGAGATACCCAGGAATGCGAACAGGGACAGGGTCTGGTTGGACCATGCGAAGTAACGCCACAGCAGATTGAATCCATCGGGGCTGCTCTTCGCAAAGACCAGAATCACCGCCACCAGCGCGAAGATGATGGCGGACAGGCCCAAGCGCTTCGGCTTAGAGCTCTGATCGATGTGCAGAGAGTCAGAGATGGACAGGCGCAGAGAACGCAGCGCGGTATCGCCGGAGGTGATGGGCAGAACGATGACGCCCAGCAGGGCGATGATGCCGCCCACGGGGCCCAGCAGATCGCGGCAGATGATGCCGACAGTGCCGGTGGCCAGAGAGGCATTGACCTCCTGCAGACCCAGGTTGTACACGCCCATAGCGGCGGCGGCCCAGATCATGGCAATGAAGCCTTCCAGAATCATCATATTGTAGAAGGTCATGCGGCCCTGCTTCTCGCTCTTCATGGTGCGGGAGATGATAGCGGTCTGCGTGGAATGGAAGCCGGAGAGAATGCCGCAGGCCACAGTGATGAAGAACACAGGAATGAAGTGCTGCGCGGTGAAATACTCACCATAATTGAAGGTGGCGCTCTGCCAGTTGTCCCACAGGTTCAGCAGGGGATAGCCCTTGACGAACATGCCGATGAACACACCCACGGCAGACAGCAGCAGGATAGCACCGAAGATGGGATAGATGCGGCCGATGATGGCATCGATGGGGAACACGGTGGCGATCAGATAATAAACGAAGATGACACCGTAAATCACCCAGGTGGAGACAGAGGTGGCAGCACCGTCAAAACCAAACACCTGAGTGGCGGCGATGTCGCCGGGGGTGTAGATGAACACCGCGCCGACCAGCAGCAGCAGTACGCTCAGGAAAATCTGGTAAACAGTGAAAACACCCTTGTTGGAGTACTTGCGGACCATGTCCGGCATCTGGGTGCCGCCGTCGCGGAGGCAGATCATGCCGGAGAAATAGTCGTGCATAGCGCCGCCGATCACGTTGCCGATGGGGATGGTGATGAATGCGATGGGCCCGAACAGGATGCCCTGAATGGGTCCGATGATGGGGCCGGTGCCTGCGATATTCAGCAGGTTGATGAGGCTGTTCTTCCATTCCCGCATGGGAACGTAGTCCACGCCGTCCTGCTTGGAATAGGCGGGCGTCTCCCGGTCATCGGGGCCGAAGACCTTTTCGCAGAACTTGCCATAGATGGCTGCGCCTACGAACAGAATCACCAGGCCGATGAGAAAGGTTGCCATAGAAAACACACACTCCTTTATGCCCAGTTTCCCGGACAGATTCTGGCTTTATCATAGCACTGAAGAAAGGAGTTGTAAATAATTTATTCATATTTATAAAGAATTTGTTAATATCGCAGAGAAAACAATTAAAAATTCGTTTACCTCACCTAACAAAGTTCCAAATTTTTTTAAGGACCGGATGTGAACACGAATATTTGTGCTGGACGGACCTGGAAATATGCGGGAGTTCAGGCAGTAAAAACCCGTCCCGCCACTTGGCGGGACGGGTTTGTTTCAGAAAATAGTTACAGCTTACAGCTTCTGGAGCCGGGCAGCGCGCTTCTTGCCGTACCAGACAACGATGCCAACATAGGCCACAGCAGCGCAGACACCGATAATGTAAGCGGGCGTCCAGGGAATATGGAAGCCGATCTGCGCGTTGGCGATGTAGGTCACTGTGACGAAGGTATACCAGGCAGCGGGGATCAGGGGGATCCACACCCACTTGGCCTTGCTGTTCTCGAACATCCACACAGAGATGCCAAGGAATGCGAACAGGGACAGGGTCTGGTTGGACCATGCGAAGTAACGCCATAGGGTATTGAAGCCGCTGGGGCTGCTCTTTGCGAAGACCAGGATCACAGCCACCAGCGCAAAGATGATGGCGGACAGGCCCAGGCGCTTGGCCTTGGAGCTCTGGTCGATGTGCAGGGACTCAGAAACAGACAGGCGCAGGGAGCGCAGCGCGGTATCGCCGGAGGTGATGGGCAGAACAATAACGCCCAGCAGAGCGATGATGCCGCCCACAGGCCCCAGGATATCCTTGCAGATCACGCCGATGGTGCCGGTAGCCAGAGAGGCATTGACCTCCTGCAGGCCCAGGTTGTACACACCCATGGCGGCGGCGGCCCAGATCATGGCGATGAAGCCCTCGAGGACCATCATATTGTAGAAGGTCATGCGGCCCTGCCGCTCGCTCTTCATGGTGCGGGAGATGATAGCGGTCTGCGTGGAGTGGAAGCCGGAGAGAATGCCGCAGGCCACGGTGATGAAGAAGATGGGGATGAAGTGGTTGGCGTCAAAGTACTGACCATAGCTGAAGGCCGCCTGCTCACCGGTGGCTGCATCAACAGCCCACGCGTCGAACGCGATGCCATGCCAGTCATCCCACAGGTTCAGCAGGGGATAGCCCTTGACGAACAGGCCGATGAACACACCCACGGCGGAGAACAGCAGGATGGCGCCGAAGATGGGATAAATGCGGCCGATGATGGCGTCGATGGGGAACACGGTGGCAATCAGATAGTAGACGAAGATAACACCGTAGATGATCCAGGTGGTGGGATCATTCACCGCGCCGGAGAAGCCGAAGACCTGGGTGGCGGCGATGTCGCCGGGGGTATAGATGAACACCGCGCCGACCAGCAGCAGCAACACGCTCAGGAAGATGTTATAGACGGTGAAGACACCCTTGTTGGAGTATCTGCGGACCATGTCCGGCATCTGGGTGCCGCCGTCGCGGAGGCAGATCATGCCGGAGAAATAGTCGTGCATAGCGCCGCCGATCACGTTGCCGATGGGGATGGTGATGAATGCGATGGGCCCGAACAGGATGCCCTGAATGGGTCCGATGATGGGGCCGGTGCCTGCGATATTCAGCAGGTTGATGAGGCTGTTCTTCCATTCCCGCATGGGAACGTAGTCCACGCCGTCCTGCTTGGAATAGGCGGGCGTCTCCCGGTCATCGGGGCCGAAGACCTTTTCGCAGAACTTGCCATAGATGGCTGCGCCTACGAACAAGACCACGAGGCCGATCAAGAAAGTTGCCATAAACACACACTCCTTTTCCTTAACCCGCGGCCAGGTCCTCGATTTGGACACGCGGGCTTCTGGCTATAAGCATAGCAGATTTTTGGCCGCATAAGCGTTAAAAAATAGTTCACGGAAATTAAGATGTCGCTAAGAAAACGACGGCCTTATCAAGAATGCGCTTACTTTTGGGGAGCGATGCATAAAAAGCGCATGAAGAAGCCCGGTTGGGAGCTCTTCATGCGCCTGTGCGGACGGCGGAGCGGATCAGCTGCCCTCCGCCATGCGGTAGCCGACGCCCATCTCTGTGAAGAGATACTCCGGCTCGGCGGGATTTTTTTCGATCTTCCGGCGGATGTTGGCCATGTTTACCCGGAGAATCTGGTTGTCGCCGCTGGCCCGGGGGCCCCACAGCTCCTTGATGATGAAATCATACGTCAGAACCTTGCCGGCGTATTTGCCCAGCAGGGCCACGATGCGGAACTCGCTGAGGGTGAGGTGGACATTCTCACCGCGGACACGGACCTGGTGCTTATTGTAGTCGATGACCAGTTCTCCCACTGTATAGGTGCCGTTCCGGGCGATTTCGTCATTACCGGAGATGGTGCGGGTGTGGCGGATCGCGGTGCGGACCCGGGCCAGGAGTTCGTCCGTGCCGAAGGGCTTGGTGAGGTAGTCATCCGCCCCCAGATCCAATGCGGCGACCTTGTCCCGCTCATGGGAGCGGGCGGAGACCACCACCACCGGCAGGCTGGACCAGCTGCGCAGGCTGCGGAGGATGTCCAGACCATCCATGTCCGGCAGGCCGAGGTCCAGAATGACCAGGTCGGGACAGTGGGAGGAGATCATGGAAAGCGCCTCCTCGCCGGTCTGGGCCTGCATGGCTTCATAGCCGTTGTTGTTGAGGACCGTGGAAATGAAGTGCGAGATACTCTTCTCGTCCTCAATTACCAGAATTTTTTCACGAATCGTCATGATACTTCCTCCTTAGTGAGCGGCAGGCAGAAGGAAAATTCCGCCCCGGACTCCAGATTTTTTGCTTCCAATGTGCCGCCGTGGGCACGGATGATAGCCATGCAGACCGATAGGCCCAGCCCCATGTTCCGCTTTCCGTCGCCGGGGGACGAGTCCTCACAGCGAAGCGCACCGCTGAACAGGGTGTGCAGTTTCTGGGGGGGAATGCCCTGGCCGTTGTCCCGCACGTAAAAGCGGGCCCAGGGGCCATCCCGCTGCGCGGACAGGGCGATGTGCGTGGTGGTTCCGCCGTGGAACACGGCGTTCTCCATCAGATTGGACAGGACCTGCATGATGAGGATGGCGTCCATGGGGACCAGGAGCAGCTCGTCCGGCACGTGGACCTCCACGGACACGGCGGGAAACCGTTTTCGGAATTTGCGGACCGCCTCGTCCAGGACTTCCTCCGCAGCCTCCGGCTCCTTGGTGATTTTGGCCGATTCGTTGCCGATCCGGGTGATGGAGAGCAGATTTTCCACCACGCGGATGAGCCACTGGGCGTCATCCCGCACATCCACCAGAAGGGACTGCTGTTCGGCCGGGGAGAGGGCGGGATTTTCCAAAATGGCGGAGGTGGCACCCATGATAGAGGTCAGAGGGGTGCGAATGTCGTGGGAGACGGAGCGGAGCAGATCCGCCCGCATCTTCACCTTTTCGTTTTCCATCCGGAGGCGGTCCTGCTCCTTGGTCTTGGTGGTCAGGGTGCTGGTGACCAGCGAGACCACCAGAAAGGTGAACATTGTCAGCGGATAGCCGGAAATGGTGAAGTTAAACGCCATATAGGGATATGTAAACACATAGTTGACGCCGATGACACCCAGCACCGCCGCAATCAGCCCGAAGAGATATCCGCTGGTGAAGCGGGAGATCAGGAGCACGGCCAGCACATAGACCGGAGAGGCAAAGCCGTCGATGGTGTCCGCCGTCTGGTGCAGAAGGGCGCAGGCCCCCGTGGCGCATAGAAGAATGGCGGCGGAGACCAGAAGGTCGCGCCAGGAGAAGGAAAAGGTACGCTTCAAACTGGAACGGGTGATCTTCACAGCAGGTCCTCCTTACATCTGTGGGGCTTGAAACATTATTATAGCAGAAAGAGGTGTTAAGATTCCACTAAAAAACGTTAAAGAACATAGGCGGGAAACCTGTGGATTTTTGCATACGTTTAACAAGCCCCAAATGGACCTTGTCAGCGGTTGAACGACGGAATGCGTATAATAATGGATGGCAGGGAGCTGCCGAAAAACAAAAGGAGTGTGTATCAGTATGGAGGAAAGACTCAAAACATATCTGCGGCCGGGAGAGCAGGTCCGCTGGCAGGGCCGTCCCGCCCCGTTTTCGCTTCTGGAGGCAGAGGCAAAAAAGCAGATCCTGCTGAAGTGGGGACTGACGGTGGCACTGGGCGGCGGGCTGCTGGCCGTGTATCTTTCCGGGACCGAGGCGCCCAGTATGGGATTTATCGGCCTGGTGCTGCTGGTGGCTGCGGTGATTCTGATCTCGCCCGTGGCGGAGCGCCGGAACCTCATGGGGGAGCAGTATTGGATCACCAACCAGCGGGCCATTCTGATGACCCGGGACAAAACGTTTTTCTACATGGAACTGTCTGACATCGACGATCTTCAGGTAGTGGGTGGAACCACAAAGGGAAAGAGCTTGGTTCTGGGCAGATGCCTGTTTGAGGAGGCCAAGAAGCTGCTCCGCTGGCGGGCCTGCCATCCCAAGGTCGACGTCCAGAGCCATGACGAGACGGACCGGGCCCTGGGGATGATTTTCTATGGCGTCCAGGGAGCCGAAGCGGCGGCGGAGCTGCTGCGGCAGGGCAGAGACGGCGAGGCAGCCTGACCGGCTCCAACCGGCGGCTCACCCAGCCATACAATTAAATCTGGAGCGCAACACGCTGTACCGCGGGGATCTCCTGCCCGCGGTACAGCGTTTTTTTATTATTAAGTCAAAAGAGATGCCCGGCGGCGTGCAACTTTTGGCCGGAAGGCGGTTATTATCGAACGACTGAGAAAGGAGGTACGCGTCCTTGGAGAAATTGAAGGGGCAGGCCGAAGCATTCTGCCGGAAGTATCTCCAGTGCATGGACCCGGACCAGGCAGCGGCAATGGCTGGCTGCGCCGATGGATACGCCGTGCTGGAGACGAAGATGGTGCGCAGGCGGCTGGAGCGGATGCGGGAGGCAGCGGCTGGGCAGGTGCACCGGGAGGACGTGGTACGGCGTCTGGCCCAGCTGGCTTTCGGCCGGGTGAATGATGCGGCGCGGCTGGCCCTGCACAGCGAAGAGGCGGATTTGGAGACGCTGGATCTGTCTGCCGTGGCGGAGCTGAAGGTGACGGACAAGGGCGGCGTGGAAGTGAAGCTTATTGACCGCATCCGGGCTCTGGAGGCTCTGTACGGGCTCCTGAGCGAGGAAAAGGCGGAGGGGGCCGGAGAGCTGTACCGGGTGCTGACGGAAGCTGCCGGGGAGGAAGGAGGGTGGGACGACGGCTGAGATCATGCGGTTTTCCCAAAAGCAGCGAAGGGTGCTGACCTGGTGGTGCCGCCCGGGAGATTGGGAGGCTATCATCTGCGACGGGGCCGTCCGCAGCGGCAAGACCTTCTCCATGGGGCTCTCCTTCTTCCTCTGGGCCATGGCCAGGTTCAACGGACGGCAGCTGGGACTGTGCGGAAAGACCATCACCTCCCTGCGGCGGAACCTGCTGGCGGAGCTGGTGCCCTATCTGCGGCGGCTGGGCTTCGACTGCTGGGAGCGGCGGTCGGAGAACCTGCTGACCGTGCGGCTGGGGGGCCATGAAAACCATTTCCTGCTCTTTGGCGGGCGGGACGAGTCCAGCGCGGCGCTGATCCAGGGCAGCACCCTGGCGGGGGTGCTGCTGGACGAGGCGGCCCTGATGCCCCGGAGCTTTGTGGAGCAGGCCGTCGCCCGGTGCAGCGTGGCGGGGAGCCGCCTGTGGTTCAACTGCAATCCGGAGAACCCTCAGCACTGGTTTTACCGAGAGTGGATTTTGAGGGCGCGGGAACGGCGGGCCCTGTACCTTCATTTCACCATGGAGGACAACCCCGCCCTGTCGCCCCGGATCCGGGCCCGCTATCGCAGCGCCTACTCCGGCGTTTTTTACCGGCGATTCGTGCTGGGGGAGTGGACAGCCGCCCAGGGGCGGGTGTACGACTTCTTCGACCGGGACCGGGACAGCGTGCCTGTGCCGGAGGGAGATTTTCAGGAGTGGCGGATTTCTGTGGATTACGGCACCGCCAACCCGGCCTCCTTCGGCCTGTGGGGCCGGCAGGGAGAGATCTGGTACCGGGTGGGGGAGTTCTACTACGACTCCCGCCGGGAGGGACGGCAGAAGACCGACGCAGAGTATGTCCGGGACCTGCGGGAGCTGGCGGAGGGCAGGGAGATCACAAGGGTGATCGTGGACCCGTCGGCGGCAAGCTTCATCGAGGCGCTGCGGCGGGAGGGATTCCGGGTGGTCCGGGCGGACAACGATGTGGCCGACGGCATCCGGGTGACGGCGGACCTGCTGAAGCGGCGGCGGATCGTGATCTGCGGTGCCTGCGCCGACTGCCTGCGGGAGATGGAAACGTACTGCTGGGACGACAAGGGGCGGCGGGACGCTCCGAAAAAGGAGCAGGACCACGCCATGGACGATCTGCGGTACTTCGCCATGGATCTGGCGGCGGAAGAGCAGAATGGCTTTGCGGCCACCTGGGTGGAGAGACGGGCCTGAGGGACCGCGGTAAGGAATGGACGGGAGGTTTGGAAGTTGAAGTGGTTTCGGAAACAGACGGCGCCGGCGGGAGCGTCGGTCCAGCTGCGGGAGACGGGATACCACCCATTTGGACTGCTGGGGCAGTATGTGCCCATGCGCAGTGGGGAGATCCGGCTGTACCGGGCAGTACGGGAGGCGGTGCCGGTGGTGGACGCCGCCATCTACAAGCTGATCCGGATGGTGGGCGGTGTGACGGCGGCCTGTTCCGACCCGGCGGCAGAGCGGGGGCTGGGGGAATTCCTCCGCACGGTCCCGGCCGGACGGGGGCAGTATGGGGTCAATGCCTTTCTGGAGGGCTACCTGGACGCTCTGCTGACCTGCGGGCGAGCCATCGGGGAGATCGTGCCCGCAGCAGGAAACCGGGAGATTGCGGCCGTGCTGTGGGGCCGGGTGGAGGATATTGAGATTCGGGAGGGAGACCATCCCCTGGCATTTACAATCTGCGGCCCCGACGAGCAGGGGCGGATGGGGCCGCTGCCCTGTCAGGACTTGCTGCTGTTCACGCCTCTGAATCCTGAGGCGGACAGCCCCTATGGCGTGTCCCTTCTGCGGGGGCTCCCGTTTTTGACGGATATCCTGATGAAGATCTACCACACCATCGGGATTAACTGGGAGCGATGCGGCAGCCTGCGCTTCGCCGTCACCTGCCGGGACGGCGGAAACGGCCAAGCGGAGGAGCGGAGCCGGATGCTGGCAGGAGAGTGGTCCCGGGCCATGCAGGATACCAGGAGCGGCAGCGTGCGGGACTTTGTGGCTGTGGGAGATGTGGATATCCAGGTCATCGGCGCTGACGCGCCCGTCCTGGACAGCGAGGTGCCGGTGCGGCAGATTTTGGAACAGGTGGTGGCCAAGACGGGGATCCCGCCCTTTATGCTGGGACTGAGCTGGAGCTCCACGGAGCGGATGAGCTCCCAGCAGGCGGACATGCTCACCACGGAGATCACGGCCATCCGGCGGACCATTACGCCGGTGGTGGAGCGGATCTGCCGGCTGTGGCTGCGGATGCACGGGTATACTTGCGGCTTTGAAGTCCTGTGGGAGGACATCAACCTCCAGGACGAGGTGGAGGACGCCCGTGCGGCCCTCTATCTGGAGCAGGCGCGGAAGCTGCGGCTTGAGAACGACGCGGCGGAGGCGGCCGCGTTCCATACAAGGAGAGAGGTATGAAAGAACTCGAAAAAAATCTGGAGGCAACGGGAGGCGTGCCGGCAGAGGCGGAGCTGGCGGCGATCAACCGCTTTGCCAAGTCACCCCTGCGGGCAGAGGAGGTGTACACCTTTTCCCTGCGGCTGTGCGACAACGAGGTGGACCGGGACTGGGAGCGGTTCGATACGGCGGCGCTCAACACACTGGGCGACCTGTTCGTGGGGAAGAGCGGCATCTTTGACCACCAGTGGACGGCGGAGGGGCAGACCGCCCGCATCTACCGGACGGAGATGGTGCGGGAGGGCGCCCAGGTGACCGCGGCAGGGGACGGCTACTGCTGGCTGAAGGCCTGGGCTTATCTGCTGCGGACGGAGAAAAACGCGGATCTGATCGCGGAGATCGAGGGAGGCATCAAGCGGGAGGTCAGCGTGGGGTGCAGCGTGGCCCGGCGGGTGTGCTCCATCTGCGGCGCAGAGGGCGGCACCTGCCAGCACACGCCGGGGCAGCGGTACGGGGAGCAGCTGTGCTACCTGGAGCTGCGGGATCCCACCGACGCATACGAGTGGTCCTTCGTGGCGGTGCCAGCCCAGCGGAAGGCGGGGGTCCTGAAGCGGTACGGCCACGAGAACCAGGGGAGGGCACAGCTGAGGGCCCAGGCGGAGCTGGGGCGGAAATACCTGCGGGAGCTGCGGCGGGAGGTGACGCGGCTTGCCATGCTGGCGGACGACAGCATGGACGGCGGCGCCCTGGCCAAGGCGGCGGAGCATCTGGAGGAGCCGGAGCTGCTGGAGCTGAAGCGGGTCTACGGGGCCCAGGCAGCCCGCCGGTTTCCGCCTGTGCCGCAGCTGCGGAGCCGGGGAGCGGCAAAAACAGAGGACGAGACGGAATTTCTGATCTAAGGGAGGATGAAGCATGAAGCTTTCTTATGAGGGGATCGGCCAGTGGGCCGCCACCTTTGCCTGTGACGATCTGGCGGAGGGGGAGCTGGTGAAGGTCAGTGCCAACGGCACGGTGGCCGCCTGCGCGGCGGGCGACGATTTCTGCGGCATGGTGCTTTCTGTCGGCCGGGGCGGCGACGCCTGCGCCGTGGCCCTGGGCGGCATGGTCACCGCCGGGTACACCGTACCGGCAGAAGGAGCGGCACCGGCCCTGGGCTGGAGCGGCCTCAGCGCCGACGGCGAGGGCGGCGTCCAGGCGGACGCGGACGGCAGCACCTATCTGGTGGTGGATGTGGACACCACCGCCAAGACCGTGACCTTTGTACTGTGAGGAGGAGAGAGACGATGGCATATCATTTTGAGAACATCAAGCTGGAAAAGGGAATGTACGGCCGCAGCGGCCGAAGCTTTTCCCAGGCCCTGGAGGAGCTGGACCCCAGCGAACACTACCGGGGTACGCCTCTGGAGGGGCTGGACGCCTTTCAGCGGCAGCTGAAGCGCTTTGACATCCATGTAAAGGGCGCGGGCAGCGATATGGTAGAGAAGTTCTTCCACACCTCCGACTCCGCCGTGCTGTTCCCGGAGTTCGTCTCCCGAGTGGTGCGGCAGGGGATGGAGGAAGAGAGCATCCTGCCGGCCATCACCGCTACGGTGACCAGATTTGACGGCATGGACTACCGGTCCATCGTCTCTGTACCCAGCGAGGAGGACAAAAAGCTCCGCCGGGTGGAGGAGGGCGCCCGGATCCCGGAGACCACCGTCCGCACCCAGGAGAACCTGGTGCACCTCCACAAGCGGGGGCGGATGCTGGTAGCCTCCTATGAGGCTATCCGGTTCCAGCGGCTGGACCTGTTTTCTGTGACTCTGCGGCAGATCGGCGCCTACATCGGCCGGATGCATCTGGAGGACGCCATCGGGGTGCTGCGCAGCGGCGACGGAAATCAGAATGCCGCACAGCAGTACACCATCGGCACGAAGCCTATCACCGGAACCAAGGGGACGCTGACCTATGACGCCCTGCTGGAGTTCTGGAGCCAGTTCGACCCCTACACCATGAACACCATGCTGGTGGGCAGCGACGTGATGCTGGCCATGCTGAAGCTGGATGAGTTCCAGAATCCCCTGACGGGGCTGAACTTCCAGGGCACCGGCACGTTGACCACGCCCCTGGGGGCAAAACTGCTGCGGACCTCTGCCATGCCGGCGGGGATCCTGATCGGCCTGGACAGGAACTACGCCCTGGAGCAGATCTGCGGCAGCGAGATCACGGTGGAGTATGACAAGCTCATTGACCGCCAGCTGGAGCGGGCGGCCATCACCTCCATCTCCGGATTTGCCAAGCTGTTCACGGAGGCATCCAAGGTCCTGGTGGTATGAGCGGGGCACAGGAGACGGTCCTGACCCTGGCCCGGGAACTCTCCGGGGCCGGGGAGGCGGAAGAGGCTCTGCTGGAACTGCTTTGTCAGGCGGCGGAGCAGCAGTGGGAGAAGCGGCTGCGGCCGGGAATGACGGCGGAGGACTGCGGCAAGGCGTTCCCCTGCGCCGTGGCCTTCACCGCCGCCGCGGACCTGGCGGCGGCGCGGGGCGGTGAAGGCGTGTCCGGCTTCACAGCGGGCAGCGTGTCCGTGCGGATCCGCGGCGCGGCGGAGAGCTGCGCTTTGGCGGAGAGCCTGCGGCGCACGGCGGAACGGCTGATGGCACCCTTTGCGGTGCCGGACGATTTTTGCTTTCGGGGAGTGAGAGGATGACAGACTGGGTGCGGCAGGTCCTGGAGCGATATGGACAGGATGTCACCGTGGACACGGCGGACGGAGAGCGGACCGTGCGGGCGTTTTTACAGCCGATGACGGAGCGGGATGAACGGGCCCGAAGTGACGTTACCTCCATCGGCTGGGTGGATGGGCGGCTGTGGCTGTATCTGGGGCAGACGGCCCTGGAGGAGGGGGAAGCCCTGGCCTGGGAGGCCACGCGCTTCCGGGTGCGCAGCTGCAGGCCCTACTACATTGGTAACGCGCTGTCCCACTACTGGGCGGCGCTGGAACAGGAGCGGGAGGCGGCGGAATGCGGGAACTGAGTCAGATCCGGGATGCAGTGGTCTCCGCCCTGGCGGCGGAGGGGATGGCGGCGCTGGACGCCTATCCGGACCAGCGGGCCAGGCGGTATGGCTGCCCGGTGGCAGCGGTGGCTGTGGAGACCGCAGAGAGCCGGACCGTGGGATTCTGCAATTATCTGGGCGAGGTCTTCGATACCGGGGCCGGCGCACCGCGGGAGCTGTATGGAAAGCAGCTGGAGGCGGTGATCTCCATAGAGATCCGGGGACAGCGGGCCGCGGACTGTGAACAGGGCTGTGAGACGGCGGCGGAGGTACTGCTGGAAAGGCTGCCCGCCGGCATCCGCCCCGGTGAGCTGAACTGGGAAGCCCTGACTTGGGAGCGGGAGACAGGGCTGTTCCTGCGGCGGGGAAGGCTCCGGTGCCGGGCGTATTTCCTGGCCCGGGCGGAAGAGGGCGACACGGTATTTTTGGACTTTCGATTGAAGGGAGCAGTGACCACTTGAGCGAGACAATGCATGAGCGGCCGGGGGTGTACTCCAGCTATGACGCGTCAACGGTAGTATCCGCCGGGCGGGCCGCCAAGGTCATCGGCGTGGCGGCCAAGGCGGTGAAGGGCACCGCCGGAGAGGTGGTGACCCTGACGGGCTATGCCGCGGGCGTGGCGGCCTTCGGCGAGGACGCAGCGGATACGCCGGGGATGAGCACCATCCTGCGGCTGCTGTTTGCCAATGGTGCCTCCACTGTGGCGGCGGTCCGGGTGGCGGAGGCCGGCGCGGTGAAGGACTACCAGGACGCCTTCGCGGCCCTGGGCGGGGAGGAGGCCCGGATTCTGGTGTGCGACAGCGCCGAGGAGACGGTGCAGCAGGCGCTACGGACTGCGGTGGAGGATGCCTCTGCCGCCCGGATGGAGCGGATCGCCGTGGTGGGCGGCGACGGTGAGTCGGCAGCGGAGCTGGTGACCCACGCGGCGGCGCTAAACAGCGAGCGAATGGTGCTGGTGGGACCCGATGCCCTGGACAGCGGCGGAAAGACGCTGCCCGGCGTGTTCGCCGCAGCGGCCCTGGCAGGGGTCATCGCCTCCGGACGGGACCCGGGAGTGCCGCTCAACGGGGCGGAGATCCGGGGGCTGGGGGGCCTGGGCACCGCATACACCGACAATGACATCGACCTGCTGGTGCGGGGCGGCGTGACGCCCCTGGAGAGCACGGCGGGCACAGTATCCCCGGTGCGGGGGATCACCACCCGGACCACAACCGGCGGTGCAGCGGACACCACCTGGCGGGAGCTGACCACCATCCTGATCGTGGACGATGTGATCCCGGCAGTACGGCAGGCCCTGCGCAGCAAGTTCGCCCGGGCCAAAAACACGGCCCAAAGCCGCAGCGCCATCCGCTCTCAGGTGATTGTGGAGCTGGAGAAGAAGGTGGCCGAGGAGATCATCGACAGCTATGGCGAGGTGACGGTGACGGCCTCGGAGGATGACCCCACCGTGTGTCTGGTGGAGTTCAGCTTCGCGGTGGCCCACGGGCTGAATCAGATCTATCTGACGGTCCACATCACGGTGTAAGGAGGAGACGGTATGGAAGCAACGGGATTTCCCACCAGCGCGGACATCTATCTGGAGCTGGATGGGAGAAAGATCGCGGTGGTGCAGGGCTACACCGCCCGGGCCAGCAAATCCAGCCAGAGCGTAGAGGCGTTCGGCGAGAGCGAGCCGGTGGCCACCATCGAGGGCCAGCGGAAGTACACCCTGGAGCTGACACGGCTGTACGCCACAGAGGACGCGGTGACGGACGGCATCAATTTCTATGACCTGCGGGATTTCTCCCTGGTGATCTGCAAGCCGGACCGGAAGGTCATTTACAGCGGCTGCCAGTGGAGCGCCATCCAGGAAGAGGGCCAGCTGAATGCCATGGTGGCAGAGAAGGTGACCGTGGTGGCCTCCAAGCGGATCGAGACCACGGCATGATGGAGGAACTGGACGAGCTGCGGCCGCCCACGGCCTGGCGGCTGCTGGAGATCTGGCGGGGGACCCGGGAGCTGGCAGAGGAGCCCCTGGAACGCGCCCTGCTGTGCAACGCCCAGGTGCTGGCAGAGAGCTGCCTGCGCCAGGGGAAGCCGGTGTTCCCCGACGGCGCGGCGGTCCTGGTCGGGCTGACCGCCGGGGAGATGGAAACGATGCTGCGCCGTCTGGCGGGGGAGGAACCCTCCCCCGCTCCGGCGGCGGTGAACCGGGACTTTGATCAGGGGCGGTTCCAGGCGTTGAAGGAGGGCTGAGATGGAATACATCCGGGAGATGCTGCTGCGGCAGCGGACCGCCCTGGGGCGGCTGATGCTGGGCGGCGGAAGTGCGGAAGAGCCGGAGACCGCAGCCGCCTCTCCAGCCACGGAGAGAACGTCTCCGGCAGCGCCTGCCCCATGGGAAACGGACGGGACGGCGTCTGGGACCGGCGGATGGGAGATTCGTGGGAACAGCTTCGCGGGCGCTGGGGTCGACAGGCAGACCGGCCCCACTTCGGCGGGGGAGACGCTGCGGCTGGTCCTGGCCCGGAAGCGTGCAGAATGGCAGTATACGGCCGCCTTCGGACCGGCTGGCACCGGAGAGACCGCCGATTCTGCCGGGAGGCGGAATCCCATGACGGAGGATGGCGGTCTGTCCGACGGCGGCGGGACAGCAACGCCCGGCGGCGAAGCGGAGGAGACGTTCTATCTTCTGCCGGGACGCCGGGACTCCGGCGCGGCAGGAATGATGGAGAGCGCCAGGGCGCTGTCCCGCACGGTGCAGCGGGACGCCCGCCGGTATGACGGCGGATTCCCGCTGTATGACTGAGGAGGTGAGAATTTGCTGCTGAAACCCATGCGCTTTAAGGACTACACCTGGCCCCACAACCCGGAGATCTATGCAGTGGAGTACCGGCGGCAGATAGCAGCCCACAAGATCCCCCTGGGGGGCTGGTACCTGCAGGATCTGGGGCGGACATACCGCATTTTCCGGGGAGAGGGTACCTTTGCAGGGGAGCGGGCCTACGAGGAGTTCCAGACGCTGGCGGAGGTCTTTGACCAGACCGGGCCGGGGCTGCTGGTGCACCCGGTTTGGCGGACGGTCAGCGCCTATTTCGTGACCCTGGAGCTGATGGAGGAGCCGCTGCCGGACTATGTGCGCTACCGCTTTTCCTTCTGGGAGGACAGCACGGCCTCCGGCGGGCTGGTGGAAGTGCCCGTAGAAGGGGAGCCAGAGGGCGGAACGGACCCGGAGATTCCCGCCGGAGGCTGGGGTGCCGTCCATACAGTGCGGAAAGGAGAAACCCTGTGGGGGATCGCCTGGCGGTACGGCGTGGCGCTGACCGCCCTGATCGCAGCCAATCCCCAGATCAAGAACCCCAACTTGATCTACCCGGGGGATCAGGTGAGGATACCATGAGAGGACGGATCATCACCAGCGACCACCGGATTTTTGAGCTGCCGGTGCTGCTGCGCTGGAATATCACCTACACCGGCGGCGTGCCCTGCGACAGCTATGGGGTCACCTGCGTGTACGACAGGACCATGGCGGAGCTGCTGCATCTGGCGGCGGGTTTCCTGGCGCTGGACGAGAACGGCGGGGTGCTGCTGCGGGGCGTCGTGGACGAGTACGAGGTGAAGCTGACGGCGGCGGGACTGACGGTGACCATCTGCGGCCGGGGATACGCCGCCCGGCTGCTGGACAATGAGTCCCGGCCGGTGACGTACCAGGGAGCCACGCTGGCGGAGATCGTCCGGTGCCATGCGGCGCCCTACGGCATTTCCAGCGCGGAGATCGCGCCGGTGTCGGCGGACTCTGTTTACACCGTGGCCGCCGGCACCAGTCAGTGGAAGGCGTTGGAGGGTTTCTGCCGGACCTATGGGGGCTTTTCGCCCCGCTTCCGGCGGGACGGGCTGCTGGTGGCGGCGCCGGAGCGGGACGACGGGCGGCGGATCGTCATCGACGGGACCAGCCCGATCCTCTCCTGCACCCTGCGGGAGGACCACTACGGTGTGCTGACGGAGGTGCTGGTCATCGACAAGACCCGGAACGTGTCCTACAGCGTGCAGAACCGGGACATGCTGGACCGGGGCGGCCAGTGCCGCCGGGTGGTCTACACCCCGGGGCAGAGCACCTGGGCTGCCATGCGGTATACCGGGGAGTATCAGATCCGGCGGTCCCGGGAGGAGGAACTGACCATTGAGCTGGGGCTAGCCGGGTGTTTCCCGGCGTTTCCCGGGGACACGGTCCGGCTGGAACTGGAGGCCATGGGCCTCTCCGGCGAGTACCGGGTGGCCGAGGCGGAAAACACGGCCTCCCCGGAGACGGGAGAGGTCTGCACATTGATACTGAGGGAGCGGATATGAGATGTGGCTATCGAGACAGATGAAAGCGCCGGCGCCCACGGCGGACGCGGATCTGGGCATGACCACCATCGCCGGAGACAGCGTGGGCGTGGTCACCCGGGGGGAGGTACGGGCGCTTCCAGTGTATGGCCCCGGCGGCTATGTGTGGATGCCGGAGAGCGGCGCTGCGGTACTGGTTATCAAAGGTGGCCCTGGCGGGGAGGAGCAGTGCGTGGCAGGACAGCAGCAGGCTTTGATCCCGGAAGGCATGGGGCCGGGGGAGGTCTATCTCTTCACCCCCGGCGGAAACAGCGTGTACCTGCGCAGCGGCGGCGAGATCGAGCTGCGGGGCAAAGTGCGCATCCAGGGCAGCCTGACGGTGAACGGGGAGCCCTATGCGCCCTGCGAGAGCTGAGGGGGGATGGAGATGGGACTTTCCCTGCGGAATGGAGATTATGTGCCTGACGGGACCGGTGGCCTGCGGCGGACCGAGGGCCGGGAGGCCCTGTTGGAGCAGGTTCTCTTCCGCCTGACAGCGCGGCGGGGGACCTTCCCATTCCTGCCGGAGCTGGGGAGCCGGCTGTGGCAGCTGGGACAGCTGCCCGCCGCCAGACGGCAGAGCGCGGCGGAACAATATGTGGCGGAGGCCCTGGCGGCGGAACCGGGGCTGACGGTGGAGCAGGTGATTTTGACGGAATCCGGCGGCGGCCGGGCACAGGTGACGGTCGGCCTCACCTGGCAGGGAGAGGCTCTGTCCGTCACCGTGGAGGTATCGTGAGAGGAGCGGTTGTTTGAAAACGACAGAGGAGATCTACCAGACGCTGCTGGCGGCCTTCGCCCAGCGGGCGGGCTTCACACCAGAGGCAGACTGCGATCTGGCCGTGCGGCTGTACGCTGCGGCAGCGGAGCTGCAGGCCCTGGGCATCCAGAGCGAGTGGGTGCTGGACCAGAGCTTTCCCCAGACGGCCCGGGGCGTGTATCTGGACTACCACGCCCAGATGCGTGGCATCGCCCGGACGGCGGCCACGAAGGCGGTGGGAACGCTCCGCTTTTCTGTGGAGCGGGCGCCGTCTACGGCTCTGCGCATCGCCGCCGGAACGGTCTGCATGACGGAGGGAGAGACCCGGTTCCAAACCACGGCGGAGGCGGTGCTGGCAGCAGGGGAGCTGTCCGTGGATGCTCCGGCGGAGGCCTTGGAGCCTGGGCGGAGCGGCAATGCCGCCGCGGGGACCATCGTGATCCTCACCGCCTGCCCGGTGGGGATCACCGGATGCACCAATCCGGCGCCCTTCACCGGCGGCAGTGACCAGGAGGACGACGCGAGCCTGCGGAGCCGGATTTTGGAGAGCTATCAGCGGCTGCCCAACGGGGCCAACGCGGCCTGGTACGAGCAGACCGCCATGGGCCATGAGGGCGTGGCGGCAGCCCGGGCAGTGGGCCGGGCCCGGGGGATCGGCACAGTGGATGTATACATCGCCACGGCGGCCGGACTGCCGAATGGGACACTGCTGGCGGCGGTCCAGGCGGACCTGCAGGAGCGGCGGGAGATCGCCGTGGACGTGCAGGTCAAGGCTCCGGCGGCGGTGGAGATGGACGTGTCCGCGGAGCTGGCCGTCCGGGAGGGGACAGACTTCTCCGCGGTGAAGGCCGCCGCAGAGCAGGCTCTGGCGAGCTTTTTCAGCGGCCGCAGGTTGGGCGGGCCGGTACTGCTGGCGGAGCTGGGGGACCTGTTGTACCACGTGGAGGGCGTGGAGAACTACCGCCTGCTGGCCCCTGCCGCCGATCTGGCGGCGGAGGACGGAACGTTGCCCATGCTGGGCCGGGTGACGGTGACGGAAATGGAGGCGGACGACGATGTATGAGGCGCACCTGCGCAGCCTGCTCTCACCGCTGGGAATCTATGACTTGGAAGAGCACTCCGCCAGCGGCGCGGCCGTCTGCGCACTGGGAACAGGGCTGGACACAGTCAGCCGCCGGCTGGAGGAGATCGAGCGGGAGGCGCTGACTGCCACGGCGGAGGGAGAGGGGCTGGCCCGGCGGGAGGCCCTGTTTGCCCGCCGCCCCGCCGCCGTCACGGCAGAGGACCGGAGGGCCGCCATCGCGGCCCTTCTGCAGATTGACGGGGACAGCCTGACGCCCGCGGCCATCGACCGGACGATCCGGGGCTGCGGAATCCGCGCCCGGGCGCTGGAGATGGGCGGGGGACAGCTGCGGGTGATTTTCCCGGAGGTGGCCGGAGAGCCGGAGGACTTCGACCAGATCCGAAAGATCATTCTGGACATCCTGCCCTGTCACCTGGAAGTGGAGTTTTACTTCCGCTATCTCACCTGGGCGGAGTGCGAGGCCGCCGGGTATACCTGGGGTCAGGTGGAGGCGGCGGAATACACCTGGGAGAGTTTCCAGCTGGCGGTACCGCCGGAGCGATAGCGCAACGAAAAAAGGCCGCTGCCCTTACGGGCGGCGGCCTTTTTCTGCGCCGGAAGAGACTGGGCGGGCTGCTGTCTGAAAACCACATCAAAGCAGAAAAAGACAAATGGTTTTGTAGTGCGGACAATATTTTTTTACACTTCGCAGATTGCAAATTCTGGGATTTCCCTGTATACTGCATCTATCGAGACGCATACCGCGTTTGGAGACAAGCATACCCCGTCACATGAAAAGGAGGAAACACGTTATGGCGAATTTGACACTGTGGGAGCAGATCAAAGAGTTGAAGTCCCCCAAGTACAAGTGGGTGGACCTGACCCATGAGCTGAGTCCTGAGACGCCCCATTGGTTCGGCTTCAAGCCCCTGCAGGCGGACCTGCTGTTCGACTATGCGGAGGGCACGCCTGAGGACATGATGGCCCCTATGCGCTGTATCCAGTACAGCGTGGCCAGCCAGTACGGCACCCACACCGACGTGCCCCGGCACTTCTGGGGCAGCGGCCGGGACATGAGCGCGATCACCGTCCAGGAGCTGATGTATCCCCTGGTGGTCATCGACAAGTCCGCCGAGTGCGCCGCCAACCCCGACTTCATGCTGACGGTGGACGACCTGAAGGCCTGGGAGGCCCAGTACGGCAGGATCCCCGAGGGAGCGTTCGTGGCCTTCCGGTCCGACTGGTACAAAAAGCCCAACCTGGACAATCCCGATGAGAACGGCGTGCCCCATTATCCCGGCTGGGACAAGGCGGCCATCCAGTGGCTGGTGGAGGAGCGGAACATCGGCGCCATCGGCCACGAGCCGGCGGACACCGATCCCGGCTTCGTCACCACCAAGGAGGGCGCCTATCCCTATCCCGGTGAGCAGTACATCCTCCAGGTGGACCGGATCCAGATTGAGGTCATGCGGAATCTGGACCAGGTCCCGCCCGTGGGCAGCCTGATTGTCATCGGCTTTCCCAAGCTGAAGGACGGCACCGGATTCCCCACTAGATGCTTCGCCATCTGCCCGGTGGACTGATCCGGACCCAACAGGCGCGGCAGAGCTGCACTCTGCCGCGCCTGCGCTTCTTTACACTCAAACGTTTTTATGCTATCATGAAACCAGCTTATTTTTACAGGAGGATCGCACTATGGCACTGGAATTTGATGAACAGCTCTCCCGGCTGGAAAAGCCCAACCGCAATGAGATGACCAACAAGGAATATGCCGTCTTTAACGAGAACGTGGAGACCATGGAGAAGAACTGGGGCTTTATCAACAACCTGTTCAAGGTCCTGCCTCTGAACGCATCCCAGTACATCGGCTTCCTGGACTTCAAGGGATCCCTGTTCAACCCGGACACCTGCTACCTCACCAACGCGGACAAAGAGATGATCGGCGTGGTAGTCTCCTCCATCAACTGCTGCTCCTACTGCCTGACCACCCACGGCGATGCGCTGCGGGGCTATACCAAGAATCCCATGTTGGTGGATAAGCTCTGCTACAACTTCCGCTCCGCCAAGGATCTGCTGACGGAGAAGCAGTATGCCCTGTGCGAGTATGCCTGGTATGTCACCAAGCACGCCGACGAGATCGACGAGACCCAGATCGAGAACCTGCGCAAGGCGGGCTTCAACGACCACGAGATCCTGGAGGCCGCCTTTGTGGCCGGCTTCTTCAACTACACCAACCGCTGGGTTTCTACCATCGCCCCAGTGGCCAATCCCGGTCACTTCAGCCACAACCGCAATTTCGAGGGCTGACCCATGGCGTACAAAAAGCTCTTTGAACCTGGCCGCATCGGCGGCCTCACCATCCGGAATCGGGCCGTCATGTCCCCCATGGGCACAGACCTGGCGGACATTCGGGGCAACGCCACACCCCGTCTGATCGCCTATTACACTGAGCGGGCCAAGGGTGGCATCGGCCTCATCATCAACGAGTACACCGGAGTGGACGACGTGGACTCCATCCCCACCCAGCACAACCTGCGGATGGCCCAGGACTACAACGTCCAGGAGGCGGAGGAGCTGACCCGCTCCGTCCACGCCTACGGCGCCAAGATTTTCGCCCAGCTCCACCACGGCGGCGCCACCTCCAAAAGCGCCTTCACCGGTCGGCAGAACCTGAGCCCCAGCGGTGTCCCCATGGCGCCCGGGGGCGAGGTGCCCCGGGAGATGACCCTGGAGGACATCAAGCGGGTGCAGGAGAAGTTCATCGCCGCCGCCATCCGCTGCAAGAAGGCGGGCTATGACGGTGTGGAGCTCCACGGCGCCCACTCCTATCTGATCGCCCAGTTCTTCAGCAAGTACTACAACCGCCGCACCGACGCGTACGGCGGCTCCCTGGAGAACCGCTGCCGCTTCATCGACGAGATCATCGCCGGCATCCGAGCCAAGCTGGGGCGGTATCCCATCTCGGTCCGCATCTGCGGCGACGAGATGACCGACGAGCCCGGCTTCCTCACGCTGGAGGACGGCCTGGAGATCGGCCGTCACCTGGAGGTCCAGGGCATCGACTGCATCAACATTTCCAATGGCAGCTCCTGGAACGGCAACGCCAACTGCGAGCCCTTCTCCTACACCCCCGGCTGGAAGAAGCACGTGGCCAAGGCCTTCAAGGAGGCGCTGTCCATCCCCGTCATCGCCACCAACACCATCAAGGACCCGGATTTCGCCGAATCTTTGCTGGAGGAGGGCGTCAGCGACTTCGTGGCCCTGGGCCGCAGCCAGTTCGCGGACCCGGAGTTCATGAACAAGGCCAGGGCCGGCAAGCCGGAGAGCATCCGTAAGTGCATCGGCTGCATGTACTGCCGGGAGCGGCTGCTGGGCAACGCCATGCCGGTGGAGTGCTCCCTGAACCCCCGGCTGGGCCGGGAGTACCGCTACCGCTGGCAGGACCTCCAGAAGAACGGCAACAGCCGCCCCGTGGTAGTCGTGGGCGGCGGCCCCGGCGGCTTGGAGTGCGCCGTCATCCTGGCCAAGCGGGGCTTCGCCGTGACGCTGCTGGAGAAGGAGGCCGCCCTGGGCGGCACGTTGAACATCGCCAAGCTGCCGCCCCACAAGGCCAACCTCCAGGACGTCACCGACGTGCTGGCGCTGGAGGCCAGGGAGCTGGGCGTCACCGTGAAGCTGAACACCGAGGCCACGCCGGAGACCGTGGCGGCCCTGCACCCCGTGGGGGTGTTTCTGGCTGCCGGTGCGCCGCCGGTGGTGCCGAAGTCCATCCCCGGCATCGACAAGGCCGTGCTGGCGGAGGACGTCATCCTGGGTAAGGCCCCTTGCACCGGCAAGGTGGTGCTGGTGGGCACCGGCCTGACGGGCCTGGAGTGCGCGGAGATGATCCTGGAGCAGGGCCACAGCCTCGCCATGGTGGAGATGAACCCCACCGTGGGCCAGGGGATTTTCGGCGTGGTGTTCAACGACATTTACAGCCGTATCAAGCCCTATGATCCGGAGGTCTACACCAGCCACAGGCTCACTGCCGTCACTGATACCGGCGTGACCGTGGAGGACATGGCTACCGGTGAGACCAAGACCATCGCCGCGGACACCGTGGTGCTGGCCATGGGCACCCACAGCCAGGAGGCCATGGAGGCGTCTTACCGGGCCGCCGGACTGAACGCCATTCTGGTGGGCAGCGCCGAGATGCCGGGCCGCATTGCCGGTGCTACCCGGGATGGCTTTGAAAAGGCATGGGGCTTCGAGGCAGAGTGATTTGGCAGGCTCCCCGGAAAGGGGCCGGAACGGGCACAGCGATTCCCGCATGATCCGGCGCACCGGGAATACCGGCAAATGCCGCTGTACATGAAGCTTTTGGGCATTATTTCTAATCGCACACGGTAAAAGAGACCGGACAGATTTCTGTCCGGTCTCTTTTTGGCAGGGTCAGGCAAACGGTTCAGCACCCGTTCAGGGGATTCACATCCCCCTCCGGCGGCACGATGCACAGGGCCATCAGCTGCCCCTTGCCGGTATTGCCGAAGTTGTGGCGCACGCCGCCGGGCACATGGACCCAGGTGCCGAATTCCAGGGGCACCCGTTCCTTGTCGATGAGGAAATAGCCCTCCCCCTGGATGCAGAGGAACCAGTGTGGCCAGGGGTGGGAGTGGACACTGCTCTCGGCCTCCGGCTCCAGAGTGAAGAGGCGCATCACATAGTCGTTCCAGAACCGGCCGTCAGGCCCGAAGACGATCTTCTTGGTGGAATTTTCAATGAAGTGTCCGCCGGTCACCACCGGCAGATCCCGGATGTTGCCGGAATACTCGCTCATAGACAGATCCTCCCCTTATTTTGATAACCTCAGTATAGAATCTTTGGGTGGAAAAATCAAGTGTTCTCCAGAGAGGCGGCATAATGGAGCACGTTCTTCAGTACAAAGTCGGGAAAGCGGCAGTCCCTGCCGCACACCCGCGTGCGCTCCCGGGGCAGCCGGGGCAGCAGCTCCGCGTCCGGGATCAGGGCCAGGTCCGCCTGACGGAGCATGGGCACGTCGATGACGCTGTCCCCGGCGGCGATCACCCGCTCCGGGCCGAACCGCTCCACCGCCCGGCGGAGAGCGGTCCCCTTGTCGATCCCCGGTGGAAAGAAATAGACCTTCCGGCCGGAGACCACCGCCTGGAGGGCGGAGCCGCCGCACCAATCCCGGGCCACGCGTTCCGCCGCCGGGATGTCCGGATAAGCGGCGTAGACGTACACACCCTCCACGCACCGCACGGAGGTGGCCCCGCCCTGCCGGGTCAGATGATCCAGGACCGCGGCCAGCGCCTCCCGGTGGTCCCGGACCAGCGCCTGGGACGCGGCGTACCACGCCCGGTCCACCTGACCGTCCCGCAGCAGGACGGCGCCGTTGGCGGTCAGGGCAATCCTGGGCGCCGTGCCGTCCGGCCACTGGATGCGCTGGTACTGCTCGATGGACCGGGTGGTGATGGGCAGCAGATGGACCCGCTGGACGACCTGGGGCAGCAGGTCTGGCGTCTCCCGGGTGAAGAAGCCCTGCTCGGCCCCGTTCAGACGCTCCACACACCGGTCCTCGGGCTGCCGGTGCCGGTGGGAGAAGAGGAGCGTGTTGTCCAGGTCGCTGGCAAACAGAATCGTTCCCATGGCTATGTGTCCGCCAGGTCCCGGATCAGGCCGCAGGCCCGGTAGTTCTCCAGGGGATACTCCACCAGCTCCACGCCCTTCTCCCTGGCCAGTTGGTAGATGTGCCCCAGATGGGCTTCGTCCCGGAGGCTGTGGACCAGCACCTTCCAGGGCACCCGCCGCAGCAGGACACGGGTGGCCTCCCCGATGCTGGGCTTGATGAGATTGATGTCCCGGATGCCGAAGTCCGCCCCGATCCGGTGCACCTCCTCCAGTCCGGTCCGGCCGCTGCGCCGGGGCGGGGGAACGGCGTCGGCACAGGCGGGGAAATGGGCCTGGATGGTGTCGATGAACTGGTACGTCAGGTCCTGGTCCTTCAGCTCCCGGTAGAAGGCAGCGCCGTGAAAGTCCCCGGGGCCGATGATGTCGCCGCGGAGGAACGTCCGGCTCAACAGGCCGGACACGGTGGAGTTCAGGCAGGAGCTGGCGATGAGGAAATCGTCATGGGTGCCGCAGATGGCGGCCACATTGGCCGGGTCCGACAAAACTGTCAGCCCCGGCGAGACGCCGGGGTAGTCCGTCATGGCTGCGTCCAGCTGCCGCTGGATGGCGCCCTTGCCGGTCCAGCCGTCCACGAACTGGATATCTCCAGGGGCGTGGCGGTTCAGGAGATAGGCCATGGCATTGCGGTCGATGCCCCGGCCCCGAATGATGGAGATGGTGTAATGGGGGAGGTCGGCACCGTACCGGCCTTGGAGATAGCGGCGGATCAGAATGCCGATGGGCGTCCCTGCCCGGGCCAGGGAGACCAGGGCGCACTGCCTTCCCCTGCTCTCCCAGATCTGCTCCGCCGCCCGGGCCACAGCCTCCGCTGTGATGCCGGCGTACCGCTCCAGGGCGTCGTGATAGGCGGCCAGATAGGCCGGGGAGGGCTCATACTCCAGGGGCAGCATCTCCGAGTAGTGGACACCGCTCTGGATCCTGGCCTCCCGCTCCCGGGTGCCCAGGGGCGTCACCAGGCCGGTGATGTCTTTCAGCAGGATGGTCACATCCTGACTTTGATATGTGCTGAACATAAGATCCTCTCAAATTCTGCAGAGATAGAGTCGGGGACAGCCCAGCTGCCCCAGGGCCGCCGCCAGCCGGGTGCAGGCGGTCCCGTCCACCGCCGCGGGCGCATCCGTCACCACCAGGGCGGCGTCATAGGCGGCCAGGTCATAGAGATATGTCTTCCGGTCCCCACCGTAGAAGCTGGGCAGCAGCACCCCGTTTCGGATGGGGTAGGCAGAGTCAGGGCAGATGCCGATGGGACTGCGGGTAGTGGCATGGCAGCGCACTGTGGCACAGAGACCCGTCTGCTCCGCCAGCGACCCTACCGTCAGGGCAGGATACATGCACTCTTCGGTCCCCAGCACCAGCAGGGCGCCCTGGTCCGGCAGCTCCTCCCGGAGGCGGGACAGCAGCTCTTCCGCGGCGGCGCGGCAGCAGTCCGTATAGCAGCCGACGGCCACACCACGGCGTGGGTCCGGCAGAGGCTCCGCCGTGTACAGCGTCCGCAGGTCCGGCAGGGGGCCCTGGGCAGGGGGAGCCGCCTCCTTTACAGGGATCCCGGTCACCATCCGCTCATAGTCTTGATGTTCCAGCCGCACCAGGCACTCACAGGCAATGCCGGCCTCTGCCAGCCTGGCCTGGTTCTCCGGAGAGACCCGGCTGAGGATGGACGCCGCTGCCAGCCGCCGCTCGCCCAGCCGGGGATACCGCTCCCGCAGCTGCTGGACCATGTTGATGAGGGTCCGCCCGGTGGAGAACTCGTCATCCACGAATACGATGGCGGGGCTGCGGTCGATCCAGTCCGCCAGATGGTCGGCACAGAGCCGGTGCTCCGCTGCGTGGCTGTGCTCCTCCCGAAAGAGGATCCAATCTCCGTCCAACGCCTCCCGGGTGGTGTGGACATAGAGGCAGTCCGGCCCCAGCCGGGCTGCCACGGCGGCGCCGATGGCGGTGGCCGTCTCGGCAAAGCCGATGACCAGCCGGGCCTCCGGGTACTTGGCGGCCACCTGGTCCCCCAGGGCACCCATCATCTCCAGAGCCGCCGCGGGGCTCACAGGGATGTGCTTGGCCTGCAGGGGATTGACCAGCAGGTAGCTCCGCTTGGGGTTGTTGTATCGCTTGGCGATCCGCAGCGTGTCTGCGGCCGTATATGGGTGCATTGCGGCACCCTCCCTTCGTCGTGTCATGAAATCGTGGTGAGACTTTGATTATAGCACAGCTTCCACCCCAAAGAAACCTCTTTCCCGCGCCTCGGCCATTTCAAATTGCGCCGCCGAAGAATCTGTGGTAAGATGGAAAAAAACAACGCCGCCGCGGCCGGCGGGGAGGAGCGCACCATGAAAAAGCTGCAATACAATTCTCCGGTGATCCTGACCTTTTTCCTGCTGTCCCTGGGTGTCCTGCTGCTGGACTGGATCACCGGAGGATGGACGACCATGCACGCCTTCTGTGTCTACCGCTCCTCCCTGGCAGATCCGCTGTTCTATGTGCGGCTGTTCGGTCATGTGCTGGGCCATGCGGACTTCGACCACTTCCTGGGCAATATGCTGCTGCTTTTGGTGATCGGCCCGCCGCTGGAGGAGAAGTACGGCAGCCGCACCCTGCTGGCAGGCATCCTGCTGACGGCGGGGGTCTCCGGCATCCTGCAATGCGTGTTTTTCCCCGGCTCCGCCCTGCTGGGGGCCAGCGGCATTGTGTTCATGCTGATTATGCTGGCGTCTCTGGCGGGCATGAAGGACGGCCGCATCCCCCTGACCCTGATTCTGGCGGCGGTCCTGTATCTGGGGCAGGAGGTGTACGCCATGGTGGCCCTGCGGGACAACGTGGCCAACTTCATGCATCTGGTGGGCGGCGTCACCGGCACGGTATTCGGCGTGGTGCTGGCAAAAAGGCGGTGAAGAAAAAAGAGGCGGGCATTTTGGATGCCTGCCTCTTTTTTCGGTTTACTTCCGTCCCACGATCACCTTGCGGAGGATGTCCACGGGGATCATGGTGAACGCCAGCAGAATGGCGGCAGCCCACCCGGCGGGCGGGAAGGGCACACAGCTGAACATATTGCTGATCCAGCCGAATACCGGCACGGGGATCAGGGCAGCGTTGACGATGAACGCCTGCACCAGGACGATGATAACGAACACCCGCATGAAACCGGGGTTCAGCTTCAGATCCTTAAAGATGTCAAAGCTGTCGCTGCGCACGTTGAAGGCGTTGAACAGGGCACTCCAGATGAACAGCACGAAATAGGCGGAGAGCTTCTGCTCCGTGCTGGCAAAGAAGCTGTCAAAGAAAGGCACTTTCAGGAAGACAAAGCTCAACGCCGTCAGCCACAGGCCCATGGTGACGATCTGGGCCATCATGGACTTGCTGACAATGCTCTCATCCCGGCGGCGGGGCGGCTCGGACATATACCGCTCCTGGGCGGGCTCATTGCCCAGCATGATGGCGCCCAAGCCGTCCATCACCAGGTTCACGAACAGCAGGTGGGTGACTTTCAGGGGCTCCTCCACGCCGAAGAAGGGAGCGATAGCGCTGACCACCACGGCGGCCACATTGATGACCAGCTGGAACCTGCAGAATTTCAGGATATTGTGGTAAATGGTCCGGCCGTACCAGATGGCGTCCTTGATGGACTTGAAGTTGTCGTCCAGGATGACGATCTTGCCGGCCTCCTTGGCGGCCTCGGTGCCGCTGCCCATGGCGAAGCCCACGTCCGCCCGCTTCAGGGCCGGGGAGTCGTTGACGCCGTCGCCGGTCATGCCCACCACCAGGTTCAGCTCCTGGCACAGGCGCACCATCCGGGACTTGTCCGTGGGCAGGGCGCGGGCGATGACCCGGATGCGGGGGATGATCTTCTTCACCTCGTCGTCGGACAGCTCGTTGAGCTGGGTGGAGGTCAGCGCCACATCGTCCCGGGTCCGCAGCAGCCCGGCCTCCCGGGCGATGGCCACGGCGGTCTCCAGCCGGTCGCCGGTAATCATGACCACCTGGATGCCGGCCTTCTGCACCTCGGCGATGGCCTCCCGGGCCTCGGGACGCACGTCGTCCCGGATGCCCACCAGGCCGATCAGCACCGTGTCGGCGTTGATGGCGTTCTCCGTCATCTCGCTGGGGGAGTAGCCGAAGGCCAGCACCCGCATGGACTTGCCTGCCAGCTCGTCGATCTTGGCGTTCAGGGACTCCAGGTCCAGGGGATGCTCGTCCCCGTCCAGGCTGAGGTACTTCTGGGCCACGGCCAGGAACTTCTCCGGCGCGCCCTTGTAGAAGGTGCGGCCCGCCCCGGCGATGTAGGCCTGGCTGAACTTATTGGCGGAGTTGAAGCTTTGGGATTTGGTGACGGCATAGGAGGAGACCTCATCCAGCTTGTGGAAGGTCTCCTGCCCCAGAAAGCGCATCAGCGCCTGGTCCGTGGCGTTGCCGCCCACCACGCGGCCGCTGCCGTCATACATGGACTGGCTGTTCTTGCCGATGGCCAGATCGATCAGGCCCTTGAGCTTGGTTTGCTGGGCCAGTTGATCCAGAGGGATAGCCACGCCGTCTGCGGTGAAGAACTCCACCACCTCCAGGTGGCCCTTGGTAATGGTGCCCGTCTTGTCACTGAACAGGATGTTCAGGGAGCCGGCGGTCTCGATGCCCTCCGCCTTGCGGACCAGCACGTTGTGGTCCAGCATCTTGCTGGTGTTCTGCATCAGCACCAGAGAGATCATCAGGGGCAGCCCCTCCGGCACGGCGCACACGATGATGACCACCGCCAGGGACACAGCCTCCACGATGTCCTGGATGATGACTGGGGCTCCGGAGGAGAAGTACGCCGCAAACCCGCCGGCGGAGAGGATAAAGTAGCCAAAGTACATGATGGCGATAACCACGGCGCCGATGTAGCCGAAGCGGGAGATCATGTCCGCCAGCTTCCCGAGCTTCACCTTCAGGGGAGAGTCCGGCTCGTCGTCCTGCATCTCCTCGGCCATCTTGCCCATCATGGTGGCAAGGCCCACCTTGCGCACATCCAGCACGCCCTCGCCGTCAAACAGCACGGCGCCCCGGAACAGGGAGTGGGCGTCCACGAAGGTGTCGCCGGTGATGTCCTCCGGCAGGGGGAAGGACTCGTCCGCCGCGGTCTTGGGGCATTCCTCCGCCTCGCCGTTGAGGGCGGAGTTGTCCACCCTTAAAGTTCCGTGGATCAGCACGCCGTCCGCCGGCACCTTGTCGCCGGACTGGAGCAGGACCTTGTCCCCCACCACCACGTCATCCACGTCGATGACGGTGACCAGACCGTTGCGGTAGACCTTGCACTGATCTTTTTTGGTGCTGTCCTTCAGCTGGCGGTACTTCGTGTCGCTGGCCACGCCGGTCTTGGCGGAGACGAATGCCACGATCAGCACGGCCACGACAGTGCCGATGGGCTCATAGATCTCCGCATAGCCCAGCACACACATGACGATCATCAGGGCCGCAATAGCCAGCAGGATCCGGATCATGGGGTCCTTGAACGTCTCCTTGAACTCCGCCCAGAAGGTGGTGGGTTCGGAGTCGGGGATCACATTGGACCCGTATTTTTTTCGGGATTCCTCAACTTGTTTGTCAGTCAGTCCATTAAAATGCATGATTGTTACACCCATTCGCTGCGGGAAGGGGGCCTGCGCACAGCAGACCCCTCCCGCGGTTCAAATTTTCAATATCTTTTTTTGGGGCCGCCGCTCACATATAGCGCCGGGCCAGCTCCACCAGGCCGGGATCCGTGGTGGCCTGGCCGATGGCGTTGAACTTCCACTCGCCGTTGTTGCGATAGACCTCGCCGAAGATCATGGCGGTCATGTTGTCGTAGTTCTCGGAGAGGTTGTAGCGGCACATCTCCTGGTTGTTCCGGGCGTCCACGATGCGGATGAACGCGTTCTGGATCATGCCGAAGTGCTGGCGGCGCTGCACTGCCTGATAGATGTTCACCACCAGGACAATGCGGTCATACTCCGCGGGAACGCGGGCCAGATCCACCACGATCTGCTCATCGTCGCCTTCGCCGGCGCCGGTCAGGTTATCGCCCATGTGCTGGACAGTGCCGGTGTAGTGCTTCAGATTGCCGAAGTAGACGATGTCCTTCTTGTCCGTCAGCTTGCCGTTCTGCAGCACAAAGGCAGAGGCATCGCAATCGATGGCGGGGCCAGAGGACCCGAACAGGCTGCCGAACAAACCGCCCTTGGACTTGGCGGCCTCATCCCAGCCCAGACCGATGATGACTTTGGAAAGACCCTCGTTGCCCTTGGTCAGGCTGATCTTCTGGCCCTTTTGCAGACTCACAGACATATATATTTCCTCCTTCAAAATGTCCGGCCGCGCCCCCGGGCGCGGCCGGAGAGATCTGATGCTCCCTGTCGGGATGCTTATTCCACGTCCACGCCGTAGTTGGCGCACAGGGCCGCCAGACCGCCCTGATAGCCGCTGCCGATGGCGTTGAACTTCCACTCGCCGTTGTTCTTATAGACCTCGCCGAACACCGCCGCCGTCTCGATGGAGAAGTCCTCGCCCAGGTCATAGCGGAGCATCTCCTGGCCGTTGGTCTCATCGAAGATGCGGATGAAGGCGTTGTTCACCATACCGAAGTTCTGCCGGCGGCTCTCCGCCTCGTAGATGGTTACGGTGAAGGCAATGCGCTGGATGTTGTCGGGCACCTTCGTCAGGTCGATGCGGATCTGTTCATCGTCCCCGGCACCCTCCCCGGTCAGGTTATCGCCCAGATGCTCCACCGCGCCGGAACTGTGCTTGAGATTGCCGTAGAACACGAAGTCCCCGGAGGAGGTCACTTTGCCGCTCTCTCCCAGCAGGAAGGCCGCCGCGTCCAAATCAAAATCCCCGCCGGTGTCAAAGCTGTTCACGTCCCAGCCCAGGCCCACGACCACCTTGGTCAGGCCGGGATTCCCCTTGGTCAGGCTGACTTTCTGTCCTTTTTGTAAACTGATAGGCATGATATTCCTCCTTGTAATCACTCAGCGTCAATGCCGTAGTGGCCGCACAGGGCTGCCAGACCGCCCTGGAAGCCGCTGCCGATGGCATTGAATTTCCACTCGCCGTTGTGGCGGTACAGCTCACCCACCACGATGGCCGTCTCGATGGAGAAGTCCTCCGCCAGGTCGTAGCGGATCAGTTCCGTGCCGGTGGACTGGTCCACGATGCGGATGAAGGCATTGGACACCTGGCCGAAGTTCTGGCGGCGGTTCTCCGCGTCATAGATGGTGCAGGTGAAGGCGATCCGCTCGATGCTGGCGGGCACCTTGGCCAGATCCACCATGATCTGCTCGTCATCGCCGTCGCCTTCGCCGGTCAGGTTGTCGCCCATGTGCTCCACCGCGCCGGTGTTGTGCTTGAGGTTGCCATAGAAGATGAAGTCCCGCTCCGTGGGGCACTTTCCGCCGGCGCCCAGCAGGAAGGCAGCCGCGTCCAGGTCAAAGGCGCTGCCGCTGTCAAAGGCGTTCACGTCCCAGCCCAGGCCCACCATGATCTTGGTGAGGCCGGGGTTGCCCTTGGTCAGGTCGACTTTTTGTCCCTTGGAAAGATTGATCGGCATAGTGATTTCCTCCGTTCCCAATATTTAATGATTCACGGACCCCTTGTCCGGCATGTGATACATCTGGTCGAACTGGGCCTTGATGGCCTCCAGTCGCTTTTGGTCCTCCACCCGCTGCTTGCGGGCGTTCTCCTGGATCTGCTTCGTCTCGTCGATGCCGCTGACGATGGTGCGCCAGGTCTGCTCCAGCGTCTCGATTTTAATGGAGCTGCCGGAGGCCAGACGGGCGGTCATCTTGGCCTGCTCCGCCGTGTTCTGGGCGTTGCGGATCAGCATTTCATTGGTCTTGGCGTCCAGGGCGCTCATGGCCTCCGCCTGCAGCCGCTGGCGCTTGAGCATGATGGCCTGGGTCAGCGCCTGCTTGAACACCGGCAGGGTGATGATGAAGGCGGAGTTGATCTTCCGCACCAGATTCATATTGCTGAACTGCATGGTCTTGATCATGGGGATGGACTGCATGGCCACGTTCTCCGCCGTCCGCAGGTCCTGAGTCCGCTGCTCCAGCATCATCAGGGCCTGATTCAGGGTGGTCAGCTCGAACTGGATGGAGTTGTCCCCTGTGGCCTCCATATCCGCCTGGCGCTGGGCGATGTATGCCTCCAGCTCCCGGCACCCCTGCTCACCGGCCAAGATGTAACGCACCAGCTCGTGGTAGTAGTTCACATTGGCCTGGAACATCTCCTCCAGCTTCCGGTTGGACTGCTTGATGTCTGCCTCGTACTGCTTCAGCTGGACATAGATCTTGTCCACTTCATCGCCCATGGTGTGGTACTTGGCGAGGATTTTGTCCAGCTGCTTGCGGAGGTTTCCGAACAGCTTGCCGAAGAGGCCGGGGTTCTCCTTGATCTCTTCGATGTCGAACTTGTCCATGATCTTGGCCAGCGTGTTCAGCATCGCGCTGGAGTCATCCAGCTGGGACAGGTTCATGCTGTTGAGTACCACGTCGGAGCACTTGGAGATCTCGTCTGCTGCTCCGGCGCCGAAGGAGACAATGGACTCCAGGTTGTATACCTCGATCTGGCTGGCCAGGGCATCCACCTCCGGCGAGTTGACCAGCGTCTGGGTCATCATCTGCCGGTCGGCGGAGATGTCGTACTGCTGATAGCTCTCTTCTTCCTGGGGGGCGGCAGGTGCCTGTCCCTGAGAGGGCTGAGGCTGGGATGGGGTCGGTCTGCTGAGATTCAGGCCCATAAGTCATATACTCCTTCCAAATAGTTTTCTGATGGAGTGCAGTCCGCTTTCCTGCACGGTGTTGAAATCAGGAATCCGCAGGTCGTAAAGATAGTCCCCGATCTGCGTCTCGCTGGCAAAGGGGCGCGTGAAGTGCTGCTCGATGCACTGGTAGCCGGTGGGGACGAAGAATAGCACGTCGAAGCCAACCAGGCTTAGAAACGCGGTGAGGATGCTGTCCTCCAGAGAGATCCTCTCCTCTGTGGGGTTGATGTAGATGAGCTTGGGGTTCTTCTTGGTGAAGTCGAACTTCTGGATCTTCCGCAGCAGGTCCTTGGGGAGATTCAGGGCGGTGGCGATCACCGTGTACTCCGTGCCGTTCTCAAAGGTGCCGCGGATCAGCTTCTGGTCCAGCAGCAGCTGCAATTTGTCCAACAGGTGCTCCTGCATCTCCGCCCGCAGGATGCCGTAGAGATAGGCGCTGTGGGACTTGATCTTGCCGCGCAGCAGCTTGCCGTTCTTCAAAAACTGCGTGGCGTACGGCTTCACGGGGTTGGGATCCGTGCCCTGGACCCAGGGGACAGACCGGACCACCTCCGTGTCCGGCGTGATGAGCTTCTTGATGTCCAGCCAGTACTGGGAGGCGTTGCCGTCCTTCACGCCGCAGATCTTCTGGCAGATCACCGGCAGGGTGACGGTGTCCCCCGCGGCGGAAAAGCTGGGACGGTATTTCATCTCCTGGTCCCACAGAATCGGGATTTCCTCGTACATGGTCTGCAGCAGGACCGTGGAGGCCTTGGCGTACTGCTGGTTCCGATACAGTCCCGTATCCTGGTACATCAGCCGGTCCAGATCCCGCTCCGCCTGATAGGCGGCGGTGGTGACCCGGGCCTGGTTCTGGTCCACCGGGAAGCGGTCCAGAGAGACGGATTGGGGACAGTGGACCTCCAGCAGATCCGGGGTGTGGAGGGCGCTGCCCTCATTCAGATTGGGGAGCAGCAACAGGACATCCACCGGCAGGCGGGCCAGCAGCCGCAGGAACAGGGCTCCGGTGTCCGACGCGCATCTGCCAAACTGGAGAAAGACCGCCACCTCCGGCGCCTTCCAGTCCGGAAAGAGGTCCTTCTGATACCGGTTCAGCCAGCACAGGAGGTACACCGCCCGGCTGGTGAGCTTGGAGACGCTGCCGCCGCACCGCTCCCCCTCCTCCAGCACCAGATCGATGAAAGCTCGGGTCATCAGGCGCTGGAGCTCCACATTGGCCGGATACCGGATGTTGGCGGCGAGACCCGCCGCCAGCTGCTCTGCGGAGGCGTAGTTGCCCCGCTTGACCGCGGCGATCTCCTCCGGCCCGGGGGGCGCGGGGTCTCCGTTGACCACGCAGATCCGGCGGCCGCCGCCCTGGAGGGACTGATAAAACGCGAAGAGGTCGTTGGTATAGGTGAGATTGTCCTCCACGCCGTACTGGCAGAGGAAGAGGTTGCAGAAAAAGCGGGGATCGTTTCCGCGGGCCTGCACAGCCGTCAGCGCCGCGTTCAGCTCTGCCTTCTGCACCCAGGCGTTGGTGCAGGGAGAGAGGGAGGGCGGCGTGCCGTAGAGCCGCTGGCGGCGCACCTCCCGCTCCAGCTCCGCCTGAAGCTGCTTGACACCGAAGCCCGCCGGGAAGGACCCCAGGCCAGGGGCCTGATACAGGTGCGACAGGGCCGACTGGGGGTCCACGGTGAGATATGCCTGGTCGCCGCCGCACTCCAGCAGGACGATATCCGCCCCCGCCCGGGAGAGGACCGTCAGCAGCTGCAGCTCATAATGGCTCACGTCCCCGGCATAGAGGATCTTGGGCAGCGTCTCGCCGCCCAGCACGTTGACGATCCGCTCGAACTTGTAGTAGAGCCAGCACATGTATTTCATGTAGGCATTGCGGAGCATATTGTCGTTTTTGCCCGCCCGGCGCATATCGTCCAGGGTGGCATACATGGCCGTCACCACAGCGTCCCGCTGCCCGTCCGTCATCCGGGGCAGCCATTTTTTCAGCCGCTGGGAGAGAAAATCCCGGTCCATCTGGAAACCGGACCCCATCATCTCATTGAAATAGGACAGGTTGTCGGGCGTGGGGTTGGGGATGCGCCCGTCGATGATGACGCCGGACCGGCGGGCCGCCTCATAGTAGCGGCGCAGAAAAGCGGCCACCGTCTCCCCGTACCCGGCGATCCGGCAGAAAAACACGCGGGACCCGCCCCGTTCCGAGAGCGGGCGGAAATAATCATTCAGTTGTGCCGTTCCCGCCTGTTGAAACATCGTAGCCCAGTCTCTTTCTCATCACAAGATTTGTGTTTCTCATTATAGCGGCTTTGGAGAGGATTTTCAACAGATGCATGGAGCATAGCTTGAGAATCCACAAAAATTTTACATTCGTCAGCATGGCGCGGGTATTTTCTTCTCCGGCGGGAAGTGCTATAATAGCGCCCATAAGTGCCCGGCCGAAGCCGGCCGCTGATCTGAAGGTAAAAGAGGATGAGCATGAGAAGCAAGTTGACTGGATATGACGTGGGAGCACTGCTCTACTGCCCTGCCAACGCCCACGGGTCGATTGTGGGCGCGATTGTGGAGCAGCGGTTTCCAACGCCGTATTCTCTGGCGTTCTGCCTGGAGGACACGGTGCGGGAGGACGCCGTGGCGGACGCGGAGCGGATGCTGCGGGGGACGCTGTCCCGGATCGCGTCCGCTGCGGAGGGCGGCTCCTTTTTTCTGCCGCCCATTTTTGTCCGGGTCCGGTCACCGGAGCAGCTGCTGCGGCTGGCGGAGGAGTACGCCCCGTTTTCCTCCATTCTCCGCGGATTCATCCTGCCCAAGTTTTTCCTGGAGAACTGCGGGGCCTATCTTGCAGCCATCCGCTCCATCGGCCGGACGGAGGAGTACTTCTATATGCCGGTGTTTGAGTCTGCGGCCATGATTCCCCCGCAGACTCGCCGGGAGGCTCTGACGGAGGTGCGGGCCCAGCTGGACACCGTGTCTGGCTCCATTTTAAACATCCGGGTGGGGGGGAACGACCTCTCCCACGCCTTCGGCCTGCGCCGTCCGGCAAATCGGACCATCTACGACCTGCGCCCGGTGGCGGATATCCTCATCGACATCGTGGCGGCTTTCGGCACTCAATACGTGGTGTCCGGCCCGGTATGGGAGTATTACTCCGGCGAGGGATGGGAAGAGGGGCTGCGCCGGGAGATGGAGCTGGATCTGCTGAATGGCTTCACCGGCAAGACCGTCATCCATCCCAATCAGATCCCCGTGGTGAACGAAATGCTCCGCGTCTCCCAGCAGGATTACGCGGACGCCCGGGCTATCCTGAACTGGGATACCGGCAGCGGCAGTCTGGTCTCTGCCAGTGAGGACGGCGGCCGGATGAACGAGTACAACACCCATAGCCGCTGGGCCCGGCGGATCGTCCTGCGTGCGGAGCGGTACGGCGTCAGGGCGTGAGAAAAAGGACTTGAATTTCGCTCCGACCTCCTGTATAATAAACCAGTATCCACCGGCCAGTGTGATGGAATTGGTAGACGTGACGGACTCAAAATCCGTTGGTGGCGACACCGTGTGGGTTCGAGTCCCACCACCGGCACCAAAATGAATGACCCTACCCAATTCGAACAAGTCGATGAGACTTGCGAATTTGGTGGGGCTGTTTTATACT